>JAHWJF010000341.1 GCA_019348515.1 Chloroflexota bacterium
ATCCGGGCGCTGGACGTCATCCGGTACGTGGCTGGCCACATTCCCACGGTTACCCTCAACGCCAATGGCGTTTACGCGCTGCAAACCCATCCGCAGCAGGCCGAGACGCTCCGCGCCAATTCAGACATTGTTCCGAACGCGGTCGAGGAAATCCTGCGCTACTACGGTCCGGCCGAGACCACGACCGCGCGCTTCGCCCGTGACGCGGTCGAGCTTGGTGGGCAGGCGATCGCCAAGGGCGACCCGCTTCTGGTTGTCCTTGCCGCGGCCGACCGTGATCCCACGCGCTTTGCCAACCCGCAAGCGTTCGACATCACGCGGGAAGACGCGAACCGGCACATCGCCTTCGGCAAGGGGATCCATGCCTGCCTCGGTGCGCCCCTAGCCCGGCTGGAGGGACAGATCGCGGTGGAGACGCTTTTCCGGCGCTACCCGGATCTGCGGCTGGCGGTCCCTGTGGCCGAGATCACGTGGGCGCCAAGTTTCCTCAGAAGCCTGACCGGGTTGCCGCTGTTTTTCTGAGGTGGTGATGGGTGATAGGGAGAACTGTGCGCGAACTGCCCCATCACCCATCACCTATCACCCCGCTATTTGAATCCCGACGTCTTGATCGATTCGACGAGCTGCCGCTGGAAGATGAAAAAGAGCAGCATCGTCGGCATTGCGACCACGACCGACGCGGCCATGATGTAGTTCTGGGCCGAGGCGTACTGCTGCTGGAAGCTAGCGATCCCGGTCTGAACGACCCACAGATCCGGGTCGCTGGTGATCGTCAGTGGCCAGAGGAACGAGTTCCAGTTGGCGAGAAAGAAGAACACCGCCAGCGCGGCCAGGATCGGCCGGCTCAAGGGCAGGATGATATTGGCGTAGACCCGCCAGTAGCCGGCGCCGTCGAGAATGGCCGCTTCCTCCAGTTCCTGGGGAATGCCCAGGTAGAACTGGCGCAGCAGGAAGATTCCGAAAGCGTTGAAAATGGCGGGGATGATCAGCCCCGCGTAGGTATTGAGCATCCCCATCGAGCGGACGAGGACGAAGAGCGGCACCAGGATTACGGGCAGCGACACCAACAGCGTCGAGAAGATGAGCCGGAAGATCAGCTCGCGGCCGGGAAAGTGGAGCCGGGCCAATGCGTAGGCGGCCATCGAGTGGAAGAAGAGGGCCACGACGGTCACCGTCGCCGAAACGAAAAAACTGTTGAACATATAGCGCGCAAACGGCAACTGGGTGAACACGTAGCGGAAGTTGTCGAGTGTCGGCACCTCCGGGACGATCCGGAGGGTGTAGACCTCCGTGCCGGTCTTGAAGGCACTGGACACCATCCAGATCAGCGGGAAGACGGTCAGCGAGGAGATCAGGATGAGCGCGGCAATCAGCAGCGTGCCGCCGCTGCGCCCCTCTCCGGCCGCCCGCATGCCAAACTGGGCGCCGCCAATGTCAGTCGAAGTCAAAGCGGCCGCCTCTCGTCACCGCGAACAAAATCCCGGTGAGCCCCAACAGAACGAAAACCAGGAACGAGGCCATCGCCGCCGCGTACCCGAAATTGCTGAACAGGAACGCCTGCTGGTAGATGTAATAGGTCATCAGATTGGTCGAATTGGCCGGCCCGCCGCTGGTCATCACATAGACCAGGTCGAAACCCTGCGGTCCCGCCACCGCGGCCACCAGCGAGACCAGTAACACGAAGAAACTGGTCGGCTTCAGAAGAGGAAGGGTGATGTCCCGGAACGAGCGCAAGGGGCCGGCGCCGTCGATGCGGGCGGCGTCGTAATACTCGCGCGGGATCTCCTGGAGACCGGCAAGGAAGATCAGCATGTAGAAGCCCATCAGGAACCAGATCGTGACCCCCAGCAGCGCCCAGAGCGACAGATCGGGATCGCCGAGCCACGACAAGCCGCCGAGCCCGATTTTGCTGAGGAGTACGTTGACCATGCCGATGCGGTCTACGAACAGAAATTTCCAGAGGAGTCCAATAACCACGAGACTGATCACGTTCGGCAGAAACAACATGGCGCGGAACAGGCCGATGAGGCGCACCGGCCGCTTTACAAGGAGGGCGAGCCCGAGCCCGGAGACATAGAGCCCCGGCACCAGCACCAGCACGTACTTGGCCGTGACCTGGAGGCTGTCCAGGAAGAGGGGATCGGCCAGCATCTTCCGGTAATTCCCGAGTCCGGCAAAGGTATATGTGCCAAAGCCGGAGACATCGAAGAAGCCGAGACTCAGGGCCAGAACCATCGGCAGTCCGACGAAGATCAGCAGCCCCAGCACATCCGGCAAGAGGAATAGGTAGGCCGCCAGCCACTCCCGGTGGGTCTGAGACAGATGCGAGCGGCGGGTCGCTCTCGCGCGAGGGCGACCCGCCGCTCCGTCGGCCGCGTCTCCGGCCGACAGCACACTCATAGAATCGGGGCGCCGGTGTAGGTGGCGAGGAACGCCTCGATCTCCGTCGCCGCCTGCTCCGCTGCCTGCTCGGGATCGGTGCCGTTCAATTGCGCTGCCTGGATCGCATCGGAGATCGACTTGTAGATCTCCGGCGTCACCCGAGGCTCACCACGCCCGCCCGGCAGGATCTCCTCGGCGAACTGCTTCAGCGGTCCGGAATCGAACCCGCCTTGCTCAGTGGCGAGCTCCTGGACTGACTGCCGGGGAGCCATGTCGCTCTTGGCCTTCGTGCACCAGTCGACGCCGCGCTGGATGGAGTCTTCGCTCATAGTGCCAAGAGCCCAAACGACGAACTGCGCGGCTGTCTCCGGATCCTGCCCCTGGGAATTGGCCACGAACGCCCATCCGCCGAGATCGGTGCTGTACTGCCCACCCTCGGGCACGGGCAGCTTGAAGATGCCGTACTCGAAGTCGGGGGCGTTCTCCTGGAGCGCCGAGATGGCCCAGATGCCGACGTTCTGGATCGCGCAGTATCCGGTCGTGAGGTTCGGGACCACGTCCCAGGCGCCGCCGCCGAGCACGGTGCGCGGGGAGACGCCGAGATTGACCGCGTCCTGCCAGAACTTGAGCGCCTCTACGGCACCCGGATCCCGCATGCCGCTCTTGTTGCTTTCCGGCACCTGAATCTCGGCCCCGCCCTGCCACATGAAGGGGTACCAGGTGAAATTCTGGTAGTAGCCGGGATTGGTCTCGAAGAGCACGCCGAACCGCTGATCGTTGGTCAGCCGTTGTCCGACCTCGAGCAATTGCTCCCAGGTCTGGGGGATGTCGCTGTCGGTCAAGCCCGCCTCTTCCCAAGCGGCAAGACTGTAGTACATCGCCATCGGCTCGACCTCCATCGGGAGGCCAAACACCTTATCGTCGACGACACGGGAGGCAAGCACATCCGGGAAGAAGTCGTCGATCGCCTCCTGCTCCATGAACGGGGTCAGATCCTGGAGGACGCCACCGTTGTAGTAGCGGAGGAAGTCACCAGGGCTGATGATGAAGAGATCTGGTCCCTGACCCGAGGCGAACGCCGTGGGCAGCTTGGTGCCGTCCATATAGTCGCTGTTGGGCACGTAGACCAATTCAACCTGCTTGTCGTTCTGCTCGTTCCAGCCGGCGACGGTATTCTCGAACCACGCTGCCTGGCTCTCCACCTGCCCGCCCGGCGCGTAGAACTGCCAGAACTTGAGGGTGTCTCCCTGGGCGGCGGCCGATCGCCGGCTGATGAGCGGCAGTGCGCTGGGCCCAAACAGCCCCAACCCACCGGCGGCGCCCGCACCCACCTTGATCAGCGATCGCCGGTTCATTCCTGCCGGCCGGCTCCGACTGGCGCCCGCTTCGTCGACACGCTTTTGCACGTCGCTAGCCTCTGGGGCATCCACGGTCATTTGGTGTTTCTCCTTCATCGCATCCTCGCGACTGAGACGGCGTTGCATCCTCTGCGGCCACTTCGAACTCTTGCGATGACCGTGGAATGCAATCGGATTGCAATCTACTGGCCGCTTTGAGACGCTGTCAACAGCAGCGAATGGTCAATCAATGTCTGAATTACTGAGGAGACGCGTTGCAGATGGCCGGATTCAGCGGACTCGGTATGAGTTTGGGCACATTGTCGCGATTGTCGGCGGCGCAGACGCGGTCGATCAGCGCGGAGAACCCGACCGGCGAGCCGGGCCGCGGCGGCATGGCCACGGAAGGGACGGGCGCGATCCCCGCCAGAGAGCTGGGCCAGGGATGGAAGGTCTCGCCGTCCATCGAGATCGCCAGCGGCGAAACGGTGGCGCTGGCTGACATCGAGGGACCGGGCGCCATCCAGCACATCTGGCTGACGGTTCATCCTCGACATTGGCGTAGTCTCGCCTGGCGAATCTGGTGGGACGACGAGGAGACGCCCTCGGTCGAGACGCCGCTCGGCGATTTCTTTTGCAGCGGCTGGGGCGAGCGTTGCAATGTCGCCTCCCTGCCGGTCGCGGTCAACCCGGCCGGTGGATTCAACTGCTACTGGGAGATGCCGTTCCGGCGGCGCGCCCGGATCACGGTCGAAAACCTGAGTCCGGACCCAGTGCCGGCGTTGTACTACCAGATCACGTACATCCTGACCGAGGTGCCGGACGATTGCGCCTACCTGCACGCGCAGTGGCGGCGCAGCAACCCATTGCCCTATCAGGAGGTGCATACGTTGCTCGATGGCGTACAGGGTCAGGGGCACTACGTCGGGACCTATCTCGCCTGGGGCGTCAATAACACCGGTTGGTGGGGTGAGGGAGAGATTAAGTTCTATCTCGACGGCGACGGTGAATGGCCGACGATCTGCGGTACGGGAACGGAGGACTACTTCGGCGGCGCCTGGAATTTCG
>JAHWJF010000342.1 GCA_019348515.1 Chloroflexota bacterium
TCTATCCCAACCAACAGAGACTGTGGTCGACAGATCCGTCAACCAGGTCACGCCTGTGGAGCCGGGGAGTGATCGAATCGCGACCGCAGCGAAGACTGGAAGTCCGAGATAAAGTGAACCAGCGCTCACCAGAGCCCACGCAGAGCACGCTCCTTCAAATGTTGGATGAAAGAGTAGCAGTGTCAGGGGCACCGTGACTGAGAGCGCGGCCACCGCGAAGAGTGATTCGGTCGTCGCGTCCACAAGGGCGGCCAGCCCGAGTGCCACGATCGACCCGAATCCAACGAGGGCAAATGATCTTCTGGAATTCGAATTGATCCGAGCCACAAGCTCCAAGTACTCCCCATAGCCGGTCGTACCAACGCAGATGAAGAGGAGTGCGAAGGCCGGTCCGCCAATGATCACGGCCGTCAACCCAAGAATTACGACGAGGACGGAGCCCGTAGCCCGTGATCGCACGTGCCTCAGCGATTCACAAGCGGGGCCGCGGAGTCTTCACCAGGAACGCCGCCAAATCGCCGCTCGCGTCGACCATACTCCCGGACTGCTTCGCAAAGGTCATCCGCGCTGAAGTCCGGCCACAGGGTTGGCGTGAAGAAGAATTCGGAGTATGCCGATTGCCAAAGGAGAAAATTACTCAAGCGATGCTCGCCAGACGTCCGGATGATCAGATCGGGATCAGGCAAATCTCGAGTAAACAGATGTGCCTGGAGCGTCTCTTCGTCCACCGCCTCAGCGGACACACCACTGGACACGAGGCTCTTGATCGCGGCGAGCAGCTCCTGGCGGCCACTGTAGTTGAACGCAAGAGTCAAGATGAGTCTCCTGTTATTTCGCGTGCGCTCGATCGCGTTGAGCACCGCTGTCTGGAGGTCAGAGTCGAGGCCCTCCAAGCTGCCGATGTGCCGTAGCTGCGCACCTTGCCGGTGCAACTCATCAGTTTCGCGCTCGATGACTCCGGCGAGGATCCGAAGGATTCCAGCGATTTCGTCCGCGGGGCGCCGCCAATTGTCTGTCGAGAATGCCCAGAGAGTGAGACATTCCACGCCGATTTCGGCCGCCGCTGTCGTGATGCGACGAATGTTATCCGTCCCGTGTTGATGACCCGATAGCCGCGGCAAGCCTCGCTGGGCCGCCCACCTCCCGTTGCCATCCATAATAATGGCAATATGCCGGGGAATGGCGGAGCCGTATGCCGGCGCTCGCGGAGCCGAAATGGCGGCGGAAGTAGGCTCTGCCTCGCTCACGGGTGACCATGACCGGGATGCCATCTCCCGGGACTCGTCCGCTGCTGAAGTGTACGGGTGTGAACTCTGGTCCTCAAAACGCCAGGACCTCCTGTTCCTTGGATTTGCCTACTTGATCAGCCTCATTGACGAATCGCTTGGTTAGTTCGTCGACCGGTTGCTAGGCGCGGCGCTCGTCGTCCTCGCCGATCATTTTTTCGTTCATGAGCTCTTTGACGTGAGCCATGGCGTCGCGACGAATGTTTCGCAATGCCACTTTGCCCTCCTCAACGTGGCCGTGAACGAGCTTGACGAGTTGTTTCCGCCGTTCCTCGGTGAGTGGAGGGATGGTGATACGGACGACTTGCCCGTCGTTCGTCGGATTCAGCCCGAGCTCGGATTTCATAATCGCTTTTTCGATCGCGGCCATCGAGCCGCGATCCCAAGGCTGGATGACGAGCAATCGAGGCTCAGGCACGGAAATGCCGGCAAGCTGGTTGAGGGGAGTGGAGCTGCCATAGTAGTCAACGGTCAACCGATCGACCAGAGACGGCGAGGCGCGGCCCGTGCGGATGGTTCCCAAATCGCGACGTAGAGCGTCGATCGCTTTCCCCATCCGGACCTCGGCGTCATCTATGACGTCCTTGATCATGTGGCGATCTCCCTAGTGGCGGTCACTGAGACCGGAAACAGCGCCCCAGCGACTAAACAAAGCTGGAAAAGCGCCCGCTGATTGTACGCTGTGCGTCGGAATCGGCACCGACATCAGCGCATACTGGACTGGATCAAAAAAACTCGGACGAACCTGGTGTGATAAGCGTTCCCACTGGTTCCCCAAGTGCTGCTGCTTCGATGGCCGATTGATCGCTTATGTCGAAGACAACGATTGGCAGTCCATTATCGCGAAGAAGCGCCAAGGCAGACATGTCCATCACCTTGAGGTCCCGCTCGACGGCTTCTTGGTGGCTGATGCGCCTGTATCGACGTGCCGATGGATCCGAATTCGGATCCGATGAGTACACACCATCCACCCGATTTTTGGCCATGAGCAGGACATCGGCATCCAGTTCGAGAGAGCGCAGAGCCGCGGCGGTGTCGGTCGTGAAGTATGGATTTCCTGTACCCGCCGCAAGAATGACGACGCGTCCCTTCTCCATATGCCGGATGGCGCGACGGCGGATGTACGGCTCCGCTACTTCATGCATCTCGATTGCCGTCATTACCCGAGTCTCAACATCCTGCTTTTCGAGTGCGTCCTGAAGCGCAAGCCCGTTGAGCACCGTGGCCACCATGCCCATGTAATCCGCGGTGGCGCGATCCATGCCCTGACTACTCGCCGATAGGCCCCGCCAAATGTTGCCGCCTCCAATGACGATGGCTGTTTCGATACGATGGTCGGCAACGCGTTTGATGTGAAGGGCGAGGCGGTCGACGACAGAGGGATCGATGCCGTATGCCGATTCGCCGACCATTGCCTCGCCGCTAAGCTTCAGGAGGACTCGATGGAACCGCTGGTTCGCCACCACCACTCCTCAGGCCCGCCGTGAGAGGCGCGATCTCCCACCGCCTGCTACCGGTGGGCACGCGCTAAACCGTCGCGGCCTTGCTGTCTCCAGAGCCGGCCTCGGCAGCCCCGACTTCGAACCGAGCGAACCGTCTCACGACGATATTTTCGCCTAGCTTGCCAATCCGTTCCCGCACGAGATCGCGGACAGTGAGCTTGGGATCCTTGATGAACGGCTGCTCAAGGAGGACGACGGCCGCCGCAGCCTTTTCACGCCCTCCGTGCTCCTGTTCCAATTCGGGCCATGCGTTGGCCGGGACCTCGTCCGGGGAAACGTACGTGGGGGACGTTGCGGCCACTTGCATCGCCAAGTCGTGAGCGAGCTCTCGGAACTCGGGCGTGCGCGCGACGAAATCGGTCTCGCAGTTCACCTCGACGATCGAACCGATGCGGCCCGCTCCGTGGATGTACGGTTCGATGAGGCCCTGTGATGCGGCCCGCCCCGTCTTCTTGTCGGCTTTCGCGAGTCCTTGCTGCTTGAGAAGATCAATGGCCTTCGAGACATCGCCGTCGACCTGCTCGAGGGCGCGCTTGCACTCCATGATTCCTGCTCCGCTTTTCTCGCGGAGCTCTTTTACCTGATTTGCTGTAACAACCACGCTTTGCATCTCCAATGTGCCACGCAACCACCAGAAGATCAGTCATCATCTGGCGGCACTCCAGATGGAGGTTTCAACTCGTAGGACGCGGCTTAACGCGAATCTCCGCTCTTCGTCGGGCCTACGTTTGCTCCGATTCATTGACGGCCGACGCCGCCACGAGTGCGGCTTCGCTGTCGACGTCGAACAGATCGGCAATGTCAGAACGGGAGCGTTCGACAGGCATCTCGCGATCAGCCTGCGCAATTTCGTATCGCGTCTGGCCCTCGATTGCCGCATCCGCGATCCCCGCGGTCAGCAGTCGCACCGCGCGGATGGCATCATCGTTTGCCGGGATAAGGAAGTCCGCGTCGTCGGGATCGCAGTTGGTGTCCGTTACCGCAATCACGGGTATGCCAAGTCGCCGGGCCTCATGGACCGCGAGTTGCTCCCGCTTAGGATCGATGATAAAGACCGCGAACGGAAGTTGCGCCATGTCGCGCATTCCGCCGAGGGTACGCTCCAACCGCTCGAGTTCCGCCAGCTTGCCGGCGGCTTCTTGCTTGGGCAGAAGGTCGAACGCGCCACGTGCAAGTTCCGCCTGAAGCTGCTTCATGTAACGAAGTCGATTACGAATCGTCACGAAATTCGTGAGGGTCCCCCCAAGCCAACGTCGATTCACAAAGTACTGACCTGCCCGCCGCGCCTCGCGATCAACGACGTCCTGCGCCTGCTTTTTCGTTCCGACGAAAAGAATCTTTCCACCCCGCGACGTCGCATCGGCGACGAAGTCATGAGCCGCGGCGAGTAAGGGAACGGTCTGCTGGAGATCGATGATATGTATGCCGTTTCGCTCAGCGAAGATGTACGGCTTCATCTTCGGGTTCCACCGTTTTGCTTGATGCCCAAAGTGGACACCCGCCTCGAGCAACGCTTTGAGCGTGATCGCTGGCGACTGCCCGTGGATGCTTGTCATCGTCGTTTCCACGGATCCTCCTTGAAGTTGTTGAACTTCCGCGTCGTTCACCCCGGGTCGGGACTGACCATTGGCCAGCACACCCGCTCCAGTCCAGACGCGTGACACGTTGTAGCGCGGCCTGGCGACCGCGCCACCCGACAGTATACCAGCCGGACACGTGCTCAATGAATCGGCCCGCGCTAGGACCTATTCGGAAACGGGCTGGAGATATTGCTCAATAACGAACCCAGATTGGCCCGTGTCGACCACTGTCACCGGCCACCAATCGCATTGTCCCGCTTCCTGGAAATCACCGGTGACCTGCAATCGGGTCCCCACGGGCAAAACAACGACTGCCGCGCTTTCCGTCGAAGGTCCCTCGCGCACATTCACTACATCCGTCGGTGTAACCAGCGACCCGACTACGTAAACGGGCATTCTCGCGCACGGATTCTCCGGG
>JAHWJF010000343.1 GCA_019348515.1 Chloroflexota bacterium
AAGCGTTCGATGGTGGCCAGAAGATCGCGCTGGTGAAACCTCAGACATACATGAATCTCAGCGGGTCCTCGGTGCGAGAGGTATTTCATTGGTACAAGTCATCGATCGCCGATCTGCTCGTCGTTGTGGACGATATCGATCTGCCATTCGGTGCCATGAGGCTTCGCCCGAGGGGCGGATCAGGAGGTCACAACGGCCTCAAGTCGATCATCGCTGAATTGGGAACTGATGAGTTCTCCAGACTGCGCATCGGCATAGGGCGAGGAACAGGGCAGGCCACCAGGCAAGTCCTGACCCGCTTTAGTGCGGAGGAAGAGCGTTTGCTGCCCGACGTCATCCGCTCCGCGGCAGACTGCGTGCAGGAATGGGAACGAGCGGGCATCATCAGCGCCATGAATCGTTGCAATCGCATGCCAGAAACCAAGGTCGAGACGACGCAGACAACAGGAACATCGTGACGGGCCGTACAATCGGTTGACACCGGAAAAATTACTGAGTGGGCGGCATCCTGATAATGAGTGAAGCGGAAACGAAAAACGAGCCCTGGATGAATCGTCGAGTGCTCGTGGTGGGCGCGGGCACGATGGGTGGCGGTATTGCTCAAGTCGCCGCTCAAGCGCGGATTCAGACCATCCTCAGTGACGCAGATCCTGCCAGCCTCGAGCGGGGACTGAACGCAATTGGCTCGCGCTGGGAACGGCTGGCGGCGTCCGGCAATCGTAATCCGGAAGAATCAGCGGAGTTTGCCTCGTTCTTGAGGTCCGGCACACTTGCCGATGCCGCAACCGCTGATCTGATCATTGAGGCCATTGTCGAAAAACGTGAAGTCAAATCGGCTCTTTTTGCCGAGCTGGCGAGTATCGCAGGACCATCCGCCATATTTGCCTCGAATACTTCTTCGATCTCAATCTCGGCGCTGGGCACCGCGTCAGGCCGCCCTGATCGATTTGTCGGTATGCATTTTTTCAATCCGGTGCCAGTATTGCCGTTGGTTGAGATCGTTCGCGGACTCGAGACGTCGGATCAGTCGCTTGCAACGTCGGTTGCCTTTGTCACCGCGATCGGGAAAACCCCGATCGTCGTCGACGACGCGCCGGGGTTCGTCGCGAATCGGGTCCTTCTGCCGATGATTAACGAGGCAATCTTCACGCTCCAGGACGGGATTGCCGCGAGGCAGTCGATTGACGACGTGTTCAAACTTGGCATGTCGCATCCCATGGGGCCGCTGGCACTAGCGGATCTGATCGGTCTCGACGTCTGCCTCGACATCCTGGAGACCCTGCACCACGACTTCGGTGAGGACAAGTACCGTCCGGCCCCGCTTCTCCGCCGTATGGTCGATGCCGGAAAGCTTGGGCGAAAGTCCGGCGAAGGGTTCTACACGTATTGACCGTTAGACGGCTTCGTTTGATCGACACGGGATGAAATGACCGAGCCGGACGACTTTGAGAACCGCATCTCGCCGGTCCGCATCTTGATCGCCAAGCCGGGGCTAGATGGTCATGACCGAGGCGCCAAGGTGCTCGTTCGCGCGCTGCGAGACGCCGGGTTCGAGGTCGTCTATACGGGGCTTTTTCAGACCCCGGAGATGATTGCCTCCGCGGCGCTACAGGAGGATGTGCAGGTAATCGGCTTGAGCATCCTCTCTGGTGCGCACATGACGCTCTTTCCCCAGATCATGCAGGAGTTGAAAGGGCGAGGACTGGACGACGTCCTCGTCGTTGCCGGCGGCACGATCCCGAAGGCCGACATTCCGGCAGTCAAGGGCCTCGGAGTCGCGGAGGTCTTCGGTCCCGGCACCCGACTCTCTGAGATCGTCGATTTCATCCGCCAGAACGCCCCCGCGCCATCACCGTTGTGGTAGTCGCCGACGACCTTGTCCTTCGTCTTCAGGGTCCTGAGCGGCGTGTGCTGCCACGCCTGGCAACGCTGGTCGAGAACGAGGATCCGCGGGGACTCGAGGCGCTCGACGTGCTTTACCCGCTCACGGGTAAGGCGCACGTTGTGGGCGTGACGGGTCCGCCGGGAGCGGGAAAGAGTAGCCTCGTGGCAGCGCTCCTGGATCGCATCCGGGCGTCAGGTCGCCGGGCCGCGGTGCTCGCCGTCGACCCAACGAGCACGATTAGCGGCGGCGCCGTCCTCGGCGACCGTATTCGCATGATGGAGCAACATGCCGACGAGGGCGTCTTTGTGCGCAGCATGGCGAGCCGGGGCCGGCAGGGCGGTCTCGCTTGGGCCACCGCGGGGCTGGTTCATCTCCTCGACGCCGCCGGGTACCCGCTGGTTCTCGTCGAGACCGTTGGCACCGGGCAAGACGGCACGGATATCGCGTCACTCGCTGACACGGTTGTGGTTGTTGAGGCCCCAGGCCTCGGTGACGGTATCCAGGCCATCAAGTCCGGCTTGCTCGAGGTTGGCGACATCGTCGTCGTCAACAAGGCGGATCAACCGGGAGCCGACGATGCGAGACGACTGCTCCGGGCAGCGTTCGATCTCGCCCACCCTACTGATAGCCGTGAAACCCCGATTCTTCCTGCAGTCGCCATTACCGGCTCTGGCGTGGCGGAGTTGCTGACCGCGATCGACGACCACGTGTCGTGGCTCACAGAAAGCGGGCAACTCACAGTGAGGCGGGAGCGCGCCGCGCGTTCCGAAGTTCTGGCGGGAATACGCATGGCGCTCGACCGCCGCCTCGAAGCTGGCTCCAGTCACATGCCGGAGCTGGCCAGTCTCATCTCCCGGGTCGCGAGGCGGGAACTGAGCCCGCGTGAGGCGGTGGAAACGCTGACTGTGATGTTAGGCCCGTCGGTCAACTCGTGAGTCCGCCACCCGGTTAGCGATGAGCGCAGCGGTGGCTCCAGCGCCAATCCCGTTGTCTATGTTGACCACCACCAGACCAGGGGCACACGACTGGAGCATTGCGGTCAGCGCCCCAATGCCGCCGGCACCGAGGCCGTAACCGATCGACGTTGGCAAACCAATCACCGGCACGTCAACCAGCCCGGCGACCACCGACGGTAGCGCCCCATCCATACCCGCCGCGACAATCAGCA
The DNA here is from genome assembly GCA_019348515.1 of Chloroflexota bacterium. GTDB lineage: Bacteria > Chloroflexota > Chloroflexia > Thermomicrobiales > UBA6265 > JACCXM01. The sequence continues at coordinate 3,054 of JAHWJF010000343.1, forward strand.
CATCAATCGGCTCGCCAGCAAATCGCTCCAACGGCCCGACCATCCGATGGAGTCCCGCCACACCGACATCCCAGGCCTCCACCACTGTGGATCCCATCTCTCGTGCAATCAGAGCTGCCTCCGCGGCGATGGGGATATCCGATGTGCCGGCACTCATAACTCCCACAATCCCGCCCCGGGTCGGCCGGTCGGTTCCCGGGCGGAAAGCAACCACGGCCCGAGCCTGGCGGTGGTCTTCAAGTGAGAACGACGGCTCAAGAGCGGTCCGAATCGCTTCCACATCGTCTGGCCGCACCCGGCTGGCAAGCGCGCGGCCATTGGCATCCGCCAAGTGCCATAGAGCGTCTGCAACATCTTCGCGGGACTTGCCGCCAGCATAAACCACTTCCGGTATGCCAGTCCGTTGCGTTCGGTTGGCATCAACGCGAACGGAGGCAGTGTCCGCGATCGGCGATTCACCCGGAAACCGATCGGCACTCTCGAGGGCCTTGCGCAGGTCGACAAACGGTGATCGCCCGGTCGGGTCGATCATGTGCTAGGTGCTTCCGCGATCGCGTCCACTATCGCCTCGTCCATGGGGATCGAGACGCCTTCAAGCGCTAGGAGCGCAAGAAATTCGACGTTGCCGGCAGGTCCTCGCAGAGGCGAGGCGGTCAACCCCGTGATTCTCAAACCGAGCTCTTGCGCGGTCGTGAAGAGGTGCGCCAGGACCTTGCGGTGCGCCACCGGATCGCGCACCACCCCACCGCGACCCACATCGGCGCGGCCGGCCTCGAACTGCGGCTTGACCAGGGCAAGGATCCGTCCTCCCTGACGCAGCAACCTCCGCGCCGCTGGAAGCACCAGGTGGAGGCCAATGAACGAGACATCGATGGTCACCAAATCGACTTGCTCGGGTAAGGACTCGAGATTCCTGACGTTCGTGCGGTCGATGACAACGACGCGGGGATCCTCTCGTAACCGGCCGGCGAGCTGACCGTAACCAACGTCGACAGCGTACACCCGTGCGGCCCCACGCTGCAGCAGGCAGTCTGTGAATCCGCCCGTGCTCGCTCCAAAGTCCGCGGCCGTCAAATTTTTCACGTCGATGGCGAAGGCATCGAGGGCGTGGTCGAGTTTTTCGCCACCACGGCTTACGAACTTCGGGGGGACTTTAAGTGAGAGGTCATCGCCGCTGCGAACTGGCGCACCCGCCCGAGTTTCGGGGGTCCCGTTGACCAGGACATCAGCCGCCATGATCAAGGCCCTGGCGCGTGAACGGGTCTCCACCAGGCCTCGCTCCACGAGCGCTTCGTCCAAACGGCGACGATCGCGAACCTCCGCGGAACGGTCGGCGCCCGTTTTACGCGCCAACCCGGGACCTGAACGGTGCGCTTTGCACATGGCAGATCGCCACCGCTAGAGCATCGGCGGCATCGTCAGGGCGCGGCGGGGACACCAAACCCAGGATAAGCCGAACCATCTCCTGTATCTGGGCCTTATTGGCTTTCCCGTAACCCACCACGGCTTGTTTGACTTCGGACGGCGCGTACTCCGCAACTGGCACGTTCCGTTGGGCCGCAGCCAGAAGGACTGTTCCCCGGGCCTGCCCGACGGTCATTGCCGTCGTGACATTTTGTGCGAAAAACAGGAGCTCGACCGCCACCGCGCCTGGCTGGTGACGGTCGATCAACTCGCTCACGGCCGAGTGGATCACAAGTAGCCGGCGTGCCATCGGCTCGTCTG
>JAHWJF010000023.1 GCA_019348515.1 Chloroflexota bacterium
CCTCGCGTATGGTGCCGACACCCGTATCGGCCTGCCACTGCACGTGGTGACCCCACTCATGGCTGAGGACTGTCCACCAGAGAACCTCGGCCGCGGGATCGTTTGGCGCCCACGCGGTCGAGTAGTAGACCGCCTGGTCCGCCGCGCAGTAGGCGCCGGGGCTGAAGTAGGGGTCAATATCTCCACAACCGGTCGTCATTGGTCCGTCAATCGAGTGCAACGTGGGAGAGGTGTAGGTGATCCCCACGTTCGCAAATTGCTGAGCCCAGTAGACGTCGAGGTCGCTGACGACGAGCTCGATGGTCGACTGCGCGAATGCGGTCTGGGGCGCAACGAGCGCGACGAGTGAGAGTGCGATGACGAGCAACCGGTGATGCATTCCGCAGCTTCCTCCAACCGGGCGCCGTTCGGCGCAAGGGATTCATGCAGGCCACTGTGATGATAGGGCATTTGGAATGTCAAGCGAACGCGACGTGCTACCCGTATGGCCCCAATCGCCGCGGCGTCCGACCAACCCCGGCCCAAACCGCGGGCGGCTCTATACTGGCTGATTGAGTGCCAGGAGTAATGTTCCGCCATGAGTTCAGGCCCATTGGACCGTCCATCGTATCTCGATCTCGTTCGTGAGCGCGTCGTCGTTTTCGACGGCGCCATGGGGACGTCTATCCAGAACTACAACCTTGATGAGGCCGGTTATGGGGGCATCGAGGGCTGTAACGAGTACCTCGTCCTGCACAATCCGGGACTCATCGAGGAGGTCCACGCTTCGTTTCTCGAGGCCGGTGTCGACGTCATCGAAACGGACACCTTTGGCGGAAGCCAGCTCAAACTCGAGGAATACGGACTCGGCGATCGGACGTATGAGGTCAACCGCGAGGCGGCCGCGCTGGCGCGGCGCGTGGCGGACCGCTATTCCGGCTCCAATCACCCGCGATATGTGGCCGGCTCCATTGGGCCGACGGGGTTACTCCCCGCGTCCGAAGACCCCATGCTGGGCAACCACCGCTTCGGTCAGGTCGTCGATCTCTTCATCGACCAGGTACGCGGGCTGGCCGACGGCGGCAGCGATCTCTTCATTGTGGAGACGACGCAAGACATCCTCGAGCTGAAGGCCGCGGTGCACGCCATCCTGCGTGTGCGTGAGGAGACCGGCGTTCATATCCCGATCCAGGCGCAGGTGACGCTGGATACGAGTGGCCGCATGCTCCTCGGCACCGACATTGCCGCCGCGCTAGCGATCCTGGAGGCGCTTCCCGTCGACGTCGTCAGTTTGAACTGCTCGACCGGACCCGAACACATGCGAGAGCCGGCGCGGTACCTCGGCGAGCATGCAACGCGCCCGGTGGCGATCATCCCCAACGCTGGTCTGCCGCTGAACGTCAACGGACTTGCGGTCTATCCTCTCGGCCCGGACGAAATGGCGCGCGACCTGCGCGAGATGGTCGAACAGTTCGGTGTTGGCATCGTCGGAGGGTGCTGTGGCACGACGCCCGAGCACCTTGCGGCGCTGGTCCGGGCGACCGGCCGCCGGCCGTCCAGCGCGCGGCCAGTTCGGCCCCTGCCGCTGACCGCGTCGATGGTGCGCGCGGTGGATCTACGGCAGGATCCGGCGCCGTTGATCGTCGGCGAACGGGTCAACACGCTTGGCTCGCGCAAGGTCAAGCGGCTGGCGCTGGCTGATGACTACGACGGAATGGTCGTGGTGGCCCGCGATCAAGTCGAGAGCGGCGCCCATGCGCTCGACGTCTGTGTGGCGATGACCGAGCGGACAGACGAGCGGGAGATGCTGCGCATGCTCGTCAAGAAGTTGGCGCTCAATGTCGAGGCGCCGCTGGTGCTCGACTCTACTGAAGCCGACGTCCTCAAGGACGCTCTGGAGCAATACCCGGGACGGGCGATCGTCAATTCGATCAACATGGAGAATGGCCGCGCCAAGATCGACTCGGTCATGCCGCTGGCGCTAGCGCACGGGGCCGCTGTCGTGGCGATGACGATCGACGAAGAGGGGATGGCGAAGACCGCGGCGCGCAAGCTGGAGTCCGCGCGCAAGATCCACGACATCGTCGTCAACGAGTACGGCTTGTCGCCGGAGGCGCTGATCTTCGACCCATTGACGTTCCCACTCTCGACCGGTGACGAGGAGTTCACGCGGTCGGCGATCGAGACCCTCGATGGAATCCGTGCCATCGAATCGGAGATGCCCGGGGTCATGACCATCCTCGGCATCTCGAATGTCTCGTTCGGGCTCAATCCGGTCGCCCGCAAGATCGTGAATGCAGTTTTCCTCTACCACGCCGTCGAAGCAGGATTGGACTTGGCCATCGTCCATCCGTCGCACGTAATGCCCTTCGCCGAGATTCCGGAGGTCGAGCGCGCGCTGGCCGAGGACCTGGTGCTGGCCCGCCGAGACGATGCCCTGGCGCGGCTGATCGAGCATTTCGAGGGCCGCGAGGAGGAGACGAACGCCGGCGGTCCCGACCCGATGGCTGACATGACCCCGGAAGAGAAGCTCCATTATCAGATCGTCTACCGGAAGAAAGAGGGGATCGAGGAGCAGATCGATCTGGCGGTCGGTAGGCGCGATCCGGTCGAGGTTCTCAACACCGTGCTGTTGCCGGCGATGAAAGAGGTCGGCGACAAGTTCGGCGCTGGCGAACTGATCTTGCCCTTCGTGCTGCAGTCGGCCGAGGCGATGAAGCGAGCTGTCGCCCGCCTCGAGACCTATCTAGAGCGGCAAGAGGGTGTAACCAAAGGGACGGTGGTCCTGGCCACCGTCTACGGCGACGTTCATGACATCGGCAAGAACCTGGTCAACACCATCCTTACCAACAACGGCTACACGGTGCACGATCTCGGCAAGCAGGTGCCGGTGAATCGGATCATCGACAAGGCCGTCGAGGTGGACGCCACGGCGATCGGGCTCTCGGCGCTCCTGGTCTCCACCAGCAAGCAGATGCCCCTCTGCGTCCAGGAATTGCACCGGGCAGGCTATCGCTATCCGGTAATCATCGGCGGAGCGGCGATCAACCGGGGCTACGCGCAGCGGACGCTTTTCGTCGACGAAGCGACCCCCTACGAATCGGGCGTGTTCTACGCCAAGGACGCCTTCGAGGGGCTGTCTCTGATGGATCGCCTAATCGACCCGGATAGCCGAGGCCATCTGCTGCGCGAGACAACGGAGGAGGCGAGGCGAGCCCTGGCCCGGCCGGGCAAAGCCGCGTTCAGCGTCCCTGATGAGGCGCGTGCCACAGAAGGGTCGACCGTCCGTGAAGTTGAGCCGGTCCGCCCGCCGTTCTGGGGAGCGCGGGAGATGGATCGTATCGACCTGGCAGACGTCTGGCCGCATCTCGACCTGAAAACACTCTTTCGCCTGCATTGGGGGGGCAAGGGCGTCAAAGACGAGGCTTGGGAGGAGCTGCAGCGGGACGACTTCCTGCCACGGCTCGAGCGCATGAAGCGGGAAGCTATCGATCAGGGCTGGTTGCAACCGAGGGTGCGCTATGGTTATTTCCCGGGGAACCGGGACGGCAATGACCTGGTGGTGTTCAGCCCGGACGAGGAGGAGCGGGAGATCGCGCGGTTCACCTTCCCGCGCCAGCCACGGCGGGACCGGCTCTGTCTCGCCGACTACTACCTGCCGCTCTCAGCAGGGCGGCGCGATGTGGCGGTGTTCCAGATCGTGACCGTTGGCTCCGAGGCGACCGCGCTGACCGAGCGGCTGCAAGCGGCGGGAGAGTACAGCGAGAGCTTCTTCAGCCACGGGCTGAGCGTCCAATCCGCGGAAGGGCTGGCGGACTATGCGCACGCTCGTATCCGCGCCGAGCTTGGGGTCGACTCCGACCAGGGCAAGCGTTACTCCTGGGGATACCCCTCCTGTCCCGATCTGGCCCAGCATACGATTGTCGACCGGCTGATCGACGCGGGAGCCGTCGGGATCCGGGTCACGGAGGGATTCCAGTTCGACCCCGAGCAGACGACCGCGGCCCTGGTTGTTCTGCACCCGGACGCCCGCTACTTCGCCCTGGCGCGGTCGGGAGGCGAGGAGGCGGAAGGTTTGGCGGGTGAGTAGTCAGGAAACCGGCGTGGCAATAGGCGCGACCGGGGTGGCGGCTGGACGCGATTCGTCAGGCATCTCGATCGCGGCGAGGAGCGTTTCGACGTTCGTGAAATCCTCGGCGAAGGCTTGGGTGACTACCTGCCAGGTGATCTCCAGAACGGACTCCCCGGAAACGACGCTGCGGCACTCGACGTATTCGACACCCCGGTAGACGGTCCCATCCGGCAAGGTCGCGGTGATCCCGAAGAGGCCCGCTTCGCCTCGTTCGTCCGCGGCGACCGGCAGCGGCCTCCCCGAAAGCGGGATCACTTCGGAGACGCCCTCACGTTCCCCAAGCTCTCTTTCGGCATCGGCAAAGCACTCTTTGGCGTCGCCACCGAAGCCGGCATACGCCTCGAGGTAGACCGTTGAGATGGGGGTGCCGATCCGCAGCCCATCATAGCCATCCTCGATAAGCTCATCTTCGACAGTCCAGATGGACGGATCCCAGCTGACTCGCACGCCAGAATTCGGTCCCTCCCAGGATGAGCCGGAGACTCCCGTTGTTGTAGGGTCAAGGGAGGCAAGATCGGATTCGGCAACCGGAGTAGCGGGGAGAACGGGCTTCGGCTCCTGCGACTGGGCGCCGGCGAAGGGCGTTAACCCGGCCGAGAAGAGCAGGGCCGAGACGAGGACTGGGACGCGATGAACGGTGAATGTGGGTTGGCGCATGCTTCCTCCAGGGCAACGTCTCGATTGGCGAGTTTCATCCTAACAGGTCGGCTCTCGGGGACAAATGCGATGACGGCATCACCGAAACCAAGCGATTCATGAGCGACGTCTACGATGCGATTGTGGTCGGCGCGGGACCGGCCGGAAGCGCCGCCGCTATCGTACTGGGACGCTCGGGGTGGCGGGTGCTCCTCCTCGATCGGCGAGTTTTTCCGCGCGACAAGCCTTGCGGGGACCTGATCGGGGCGAGGGCCCTGTCGGCGGCATTCAAACTCGGCGTTCGCCCGTCGGAACTCCACACGTATCCGCGCATCGACGGCGTGCTGATCTCCTCGGAGCGAGGCCCGCTGGATCTGGCGCCAAGGTCCGGGCTGGGGCGGCGCCTGCTCGCCTCCTCGGATGCGCGAGTCGTACCACGGCTCATCTTCGACCATTTGCTCGTGCAGAGCGCATTGCGCGCTGGCGCGGAGATGCGCGTCGGCACCGTTCGCAACGTCGGCGACTGGCGGGATGGTATGCGGACGGTGCAGGCGGAAACACCCACCGGTCCCTTGAAGACGGAAGCAAGAGCGGTTGTTATCGCGGGGGGGTACGGATGCCGGGTCGCGACTGATGTTGCCCCGCGGTCTGTCGAGGACGGCCCGGCGCGCGGGATCGCGATACGCGGCTACTTCCGCAACGTCGCGTCTCCACCGGATCGGATCGTCTTCTCATTGGATCGGTGGCTGCTCCCTGGCTACGGGTGGGTCTTTCCGCTGCCAGACGGAGGCGCGAATGTCGGCGTCGGCACCCTTGCCAGGACTGAGGGAGGAGGTGTGGAGCGGGGCACTCGGCAGGTCCACTTGCAGGCCTTGTGGCGCCGCTTCACGGCCGATGACGCGTCACCAGCGGCGGGATGGCTCCACCAGGCTGTTCCTCTGGGACCGCCCCGATCGTGGCCCCTCGATCTCGGTCCGAGGCGCCGAAAGCTGGTCGCGGACGGTCTCGTCGTCGCGGGCGAAGCGGCGGGGCTGGTCGGTCCGTTGACTGGCGCCGGCATAGCCTTCGCTTTGGAGTCCGGAGCAGGCGCCGGGACCGCGATTGCGGCTGGCCTCGCGTTAGGAGATCTCTCACGTGGCAACTTACGTCCGTACGGCGAGGCGATGCGACGAAAGACCGCCCCCTGGCTACGCGCGGAGCTGCTCGCACAACGTTTTCTTTCGGACTCGGAACGGGCGGATCGATTCTTCGGCGCGATTGAGCCATTTCCGCCGACGGGGACGTTGGGAGCGCGGCTCCTCTTACACCTCGGCTAAGCGGCAACAAAAGGCAGCGTCATTCGGACGAGCACGCCTGGCGTATCTCGTTGCTCGTTTCCAGGCGCGCGGAGATGCCATTTGTCACTAGCGCCATGTACGCAAACGGCGTCATCCCGAGGCACGAGAGATCTCGTCAAGAAGTCACTGGCGACACGCGGCGAGATTCCTCCTTCGTCCGAATGACACCGTTTCCGCATCACTGAATTCAGAAACGCACACAGGCATCGGTGATCTTGGGGACATTCTTTACGGGTTCAGGCGGAAGCAGTTTCAGCCCAAGCCAGGGCCCGCTGTCCCTCGTCACGGGCGTGTGCGGCCCCGCCATTCGCTTCCGTCACCAAGCGGCGGACCTGGCCCGAGAAGCGGATCGGCTGGGCGAAGGTCCAGCGGCGGACATGCTCCAATCGGTCATTCCGCAGCCATCCCCGGGCAAGCACCCAACGTCCGTCTTCGTGCGTGCCAATCAGGACAATGCCGCCACCCCGCCACGTGAAGAGACCCGCGGCCGTGCTGGCAGGCAATGATGGAGTAACGGCATTGATGGCAAACTCGTGCATGTGGGTCCGTTTCTCACCATGTAGAGATAGATCGAAGAGAGCATCGGCGCTAACGCGTCAATGTAGAGATGATGCTACGTCTGTGGGCTGCCGGGGTCGTTAGGCGCGCCGCACCAAGATGATCGGTGCGAACTTGGGCATGTCAATGCGGATGCCGCTCGCCGGCAAGCGCGGCGATGATGTCCAACTCTCCGTCTGCCGGGGTCTCGGGTGATGACCAGGGAAGTGGCGCGCGTACGAAAAACTCGCGAGCGAGCCGCCGTTCAACGACCTCCTGCGGCATGTCGGCCAGGGGGCCGCCTTCACCGGTCTGGGTGTAATGAGCGGCAATGGCGGCGCGCTTCTTCTCCGCCCAGGGACCGATATCGATTACGTGCGTGATGTCGGCGTGAGGAGTGCCCAGGTTGGCGAGTGCAGCCGGCGATAGCGATTGGAGCGGAGAGTTGGGCCGCTCCAGCATCGCGAGCAGATCCTCGCGGGGGGCGGTGGCGAAATAGAGCCGCGCCGACTGCCATGACTCAGACGTGGCTCTGCCGTTGTACGCCGGGTCGGCCGCGGACACTACGGCCTGAAGAGCGGCATAGTGAAGGTGCAAATGGTCCGGGTGGCCATAGATGCCATCCTGGCCGTAGGTAATGATCACCTGCGGCCGAACGGCACGAATATGCGTCACGAGTTTGGTTGCGACCGCCTCAACGGGGGCTCGCACGAGTGCCTTCGGGTGCTGAGCTTCCGGCGACCCCTCCATTCCTGAATCACGGTACGTGAGGAATCGAACGTCCGTCACCCCGAGTTGCTGCATCGCATCGCGCAGCTCGCGCTCGCGAACGACGCCGAGTCGCTCCGGATCGTCGAGATCAGGAATCGAGCTCTCGCCTGCTTCGCCACGGGTTGCACTGATCACGGTCACTGGCACGCCGCGCTCGACAGCCGCGGCCATGACCCCGGCTGTGCTAAAGGTTTCGTCGTCGGGATGCGGGAAGATCGCCAGCAATGGACCTATCAAACGAACTCTCCTGATCCGACCAGCGTCTGCTCGAGACGCGCCTGCCGTTCCCGGGCGGCGCGATAGTGCTCATAGTTGACCATATGGGGGACATACTCGGTTGCTCCGCTGAGCTCGTCGGACGCGTTATCGAGGTGAGCCAAGATGCCCGCTTCAACCCCTGCCATGAGCGCCGCGCCACGGGCCGTGGTTTCGTCGCCCGGCGTCATCGCTGTGAGGCTGTGCCCAAGAGCATCGGCGGTGATCTCCATCCAGCAGGGCATCACCAGGATGGAGCCTCCGGAGACGACGATCTGGTGATTCGGGGATGCCAGGGGCTCCAACGCCTCATAGACGTCCGCGAGCCGGTAGGCGACCGCCTCCATCCCGGCGCGAATCAGATGCTCCGGGCGCGTGGCGACCGTGAGTCCGGCGAGGACGGCCGTGGCGTCGTCGTGCCAACCAGGCGAGCGTTCGCCGGCGAGGAATGGCAGAAAGGTCAGGCCAGTGGAGTCCGGAGGAAGTTCGCATGCGGCTCTGGTTGCTTCCGCGTCGCGGCCGGTATCGGTGGTATCCCAAATCCAGTGGAGGAGGTTTCCGCCATTGGAGAGGGCGCCTCCGAGCACGGCGCGGCGCCGGTCGAGCCGGTAGGCCCACAGTCCGGCGGGAACGACCCACGACTGACCAGGCGGTTGGGGCAGGATCATCCGCATGGCGGCGGAAGTCCCTACCGTTAGCGCTATGGATGAAGGTCCAATGGCGCCACTGCCAACATTGGCGCAGGCGCCGTCGCCGAGCGCGGGGAACCACCGCGCCGAGGCCAGCGCTGGCCAGCGCTGGCCGACCTCCCGGCGCAGGCAAGCGGCCGGGCCAAGATCGACAAGGGGCGACAGACGCTCCGTGGCAATGCCGGTCACGTCCAGCATCTCGGGGTCCCAGTCCAATGTGTGGACGTCGAGAAGACCGGTTCCGGAAGCCATGCAGAGGGTGACGGCGGCCGCGTCATCGTGGCAGAGGCGGCCCAGGGCGTACTCGGCAAACGAGAGCCATCGCTGAGTCCGGTCAAACGTGTCCGGATCGGTTCGTCGCAACCAGCACAGCTTGGCCGGCCAGTAGGACGAATGGAGGCGGCAGCCGGTGCGCTGCCAGACGGCGTGCGCATCGAGCTCGCGGCGGAGGGTTACTGCGTCAGGGGCGGAGCGGGTATCGGCCCAATAATAGATCGGGGTGGTTGGCGTGCCGGTCGCGTCGACGCCCATCAGACTGTGCCAGAACGAGGTGCTTCCGACCGCAGCAACGTCCTGGGCACGATGCTGAAGCCGTGCCACCACACCGTCGATCGCCTCGACTGTCAGGTCGAAGAGCGATTCAGCGGGGAATGTAGCGCCCCCGTGGGGCGTCGACTCGAGCGCGTAGGGAAGCTGCTCTTCACTCTCGAGGATTGCGCGGCCCATGCTGTCGAAGGCAAGCGCACGCACCGACGACGTTCCCGCGTCAAGCGCGACGATCAACGGCGCGCGGGCGTCTGCCAGGGAAACGGACGGCATCAAGACTCCTGAGGGCTGATGGGCGGAGAATGGCGTCGGGAAAGTATATCCGCACCCGGCCGGTGGCCCGGCTCTGCCCGCGCTGAGTAGACTCCGGCATTCGGCCGCTGGGACGGGGAAGGAGCCTGTGTGCAGCTCAGGGACGATGTTCGGGCGTTCCTTGAGGAGGAGCGCTTCGGGGTGCTTGGCACGGTGAACGCGGACGGCAGTCCGCAACAGACCGTGATGTGGTACGAGCTGCGCGGCGATACGATCGTCATGAACACGAAACGCGGCCGCAAGAAGGACAAGAACCTGGCTCGCGACCCCCGAGCTTCACTCTGCATCGAGGATGGATTCCGGTACGTGACGCTGGACGGCACCATCGAAACCATTGAGGATCAGCGGACGGCGCAGGCCGATATCGCGGCCCTCGCCCGCCGGTACCACGATGCTGCCAAGGCTGAGGAGATGGCGCGAGACGTGTTCGCTCCTCAAGAGCGGATCACTCTTCTGCTGCACGTCGATCGCGTCGACGCCCACGGGTTCGACGGCGAGGAGTAATCGGTGATCGTTGCGCTGGCTGGTGGCGTCGGGGGGGCCAAGATGGCCCAGGGCCTGCAAGCCGCGCTGCCCCCTGGCGATCTGACCGTAGTGGTCAACACCGCCGATGACTTCGACCTGTATGGACTTCGCATCTCGCCGGACCTCGATACCGTGATGTACACCCTGGCCGGGATCGCCGATCCCGTCAATGGCTGGGGTGTCGCAGGAGACACGCGCAATACGCTTGCCGCCATCGCTCGTTACGGTCAGGAGCCTTGGTTCTCGCTCGGCGATCAGGATTTCGCCACCCACATCCTACGCACGGAGCGTCTAGCGGCTGGGACACCGCTCTCCGCGATTACTCGAGAGCTGTCCGGTGCGCTCGGCATCCCGACCCGGATCGTACCGATGACCGACGATCGGGTTGCGACGTTGATTGACACCCCGGCTGGCAGGCTCGAGTTTCAGGACTATTTTGTCGGTCGCCGCCAAAGTGATGACGTCCTCGGTGTGGTCTTCACGGGGATCGAAAGCGCCAAAGCGCACCCGGATGCCCTGGCCGCGATCCGCGAGGCGGCCGCGGTCGTCATCGCGCCTTCCAACCCGATCGTCAGCGTGGGACCGATCCTGGCGACTCCCGGAATGCGCGAGTCGCTCGACGATGCGACGGGTCCGGTCGTCGCGGTCAGTCCGATCGTCGGTGGTCGTGCGCTGAAAGGCCCCGCTGCCGAAATGCTGGCAACGCTTGGCCATGAGGTCTCCGTGCTCGGTGTGGCGCGCCTGTATGACGGTCTCATTGACGGGTTCGTCATCGACGACCTTGACCGGGACCTCGCGCCGGCTCTCGAGCTGATGGGGTTGCGCGTCCTGGTGACGGCCACGGTCATGGGTGGCGAAGATGACCGGCGGCGACTAGCGACCGAAGTGCTCGATTTTGCAGGTTCACTGACGTTGGAGCGGACGGCGACACGGTGAGCGGACGGATCGTCGCCGTCGTTCCCGTACGATCCCTGCGGGACGGGAAGTCGCGTCTCGCTCCGGTGCTGGCGCCCGAAGCGAGGGAGAGGTTGGTGCGGTACGCCGCCGAACGGGTGATCCGCGCCGCGGTCGATTCAGGAACGATTGAAACAGTCCTGGTTGTCAGTCCCGATCCAGAGGCGCTGGCATGGGCCGCGGAGCTGAGTCCTACGGTCAGCACGATGCCCCAACCACACCATCTGCCCGGTCTCAATGGGGCCATCGATGCCGGCCGGGAATGGGCACGGACGCTCGGCGCAACGGCAATCGTCTCACTATTCGCCGACTTGCCATTGATTGGCCCCGGTGACATTCGCGCCTTGACCGGGCGGCCGGAGGCGGTCGTGCTTGGTCCAGATCGCCGTGGTGAGGGAACGAACGCACTCCTGCTGCGACTGGCCGGACGCGGACCGGAGTTTCGGTTCGCGTTTGGCGAACGAAGCCTGGTCAGGCACCTGGAAGAGGCTCGCCGACTAGGTGTGGGCGTGGCGGTCCACAACGCGGCTGGGATCGGCTTCGACCTGGATACCCCCGGCGACTGGACCGATTTTCTCGATGCCCCGGCGGACCATGAAACACTGGCTAGACACATAACTATCGAGTGCGGAGCCGGTGTCGGGTGAGCGATGGCAATGAGGTTCGGGTCATCGGCCTCGATGGTATGCCTGAGGTGGCGCCCGGAGATGATCTCGACTCGCTGATCGGCAATGCGATCGTTACATCCGGCGTGGGTCTCGAGCGGGGCGATATCGTCGTTGTCACGCACAAGATCGTGTCCAAGGCCGAAGGGCAGGTCGTCGACCTGCGCACGATCGAGCCATCGACGCTGTCGACAGAGTTTGGGCAACGTTGGGATAAGGATCCGCGCAAGATCGAGGTCGTGCTGCGCGAAGCCAAGCGCATCGTCCGCATGGACAATGGGCTGATCATCGCCGAGACCGTGCACGGGTTTGTCTGTGCCAACGCGGGCGTCGACGCTTCGAACGCCTCCCCGGACACCGTGGTGCTGCTGCCGAAAGATCCCGATGCATCCGCTGGCAGACTGCGGCGGGCGCTCGAAAAGCGGTTTGGCCCAAGCGATATCGACGCTCTCGCGGTGATCATCAGCGACTCGTTCGGACGGCCCTGGCGACAGGGCATCGTCAATGTCGCGGTTGGCGTCAGCGGGATGGCGCCGCTGGTCGATTATCGCGGGCAGATTGACGCGGCCGGCTACGAGCTGTCAGCCTCAATTCTGGCGGTTGCCGACGAGGTTGCCGCAGCCGCGGAGCTGGTGATGCACAAGTTGGCCGGGCGACCGGTAGCAATCGTTCGCGGCTATCGATCACCACTCGCCGGCGCACCAGGGACCGGACGTGATTTGATCATGGACCCTGCACGGGACTTGTTCCGGTGATTCGTCGCGATCGATACGGAGGAGAAGTCGGGATCATGGGAACGGTTGGCTACGCGGCGTCGATGGAGCAGTTCGCGCCGAGCGCGCTCCTCCGGTACTGCCAGCAGGCGGAAGACCAGGGGTTCACCGCGGTTATGGCGTCGGACCATTTCAACCCCTGGGTCCCTTCTCAGGGCGAGTCTGGATTCGTCTGGTCGTTCATGGCGGCGCTCGGCGCCACCACGAAGGTGCGGTTCGGTCCTGGAGTGACGCCCCCGGGCTATCGATATCACCCGGCGATCATCGCCCAGGCGGCTGCCACGCTGGAGGAGATGTTCCCCGGACGCTTTTACCTTGGACTCGGCGCCGGCGAGGCACTCAACGAGCACATAGTGGCTGAATACTGGCCGGAAGCGCCGGTCCGGCTGGAACGGCTGATGGAGTCGATCGAGATCATCGGTAAACTCTTCACTGGCAAGAAGATCAAGCACCGGGGGACGCACTTCACCCTGGAGAGCGCCCGGCTGTGGACCCTGCCGGCAACTCCACCGCCGATCTACGTGGCGACCTCCGGTCCGATCATGGCCTACCGCACTGGCAAGTTCACCGACGGATTGATCACGGTTGGCGCCGCGGACGAAAAGCTGAAGATGCTGGTCGAGCGCTATGAAACCGGCGCCCGTGAGGCTGGGAAAGACCCGGCGACGATGCCCAAGATCCTCCAGGTCAAAGTGTCCTATGCGGCGACCATTGAAGAGGCGACCGAGGCGGCGGTGCGCGATTGGCCGAATGGTGGAATGGCTTTTCCAAAGGGGGATATCCGCGAGCCGGAAGACTTCGAGGCCATGGCGAAGCTCGTCCGTCCGGACAACTACAAGAACCGGGTGCTGATCACTCCCGACCCTGACGAGCACGTCGCCTACCTGCAGCACTTCATCGATCTCGGGTTCGGCGAGATCTACGTCCACAACGTCGGACGCGAACAGGAACCGTTCATCAAGGTTTACGGTGAGAAGGTGATCTCAAAGCTGCGCTGGCCAGCGTGACAGTGGATGCTACTTCGTTCCAGGGGAAGGTGGCGGCCGCGCGTCTCACGGGGAGTTGCTTCGCTTAGGGGGAGAAGCGCCTCTCGCATTAGGCGAGCAAGGGAGGTGGATTGTCGCCGTGGACGGTCGATTACTGACCGGATAGCCGGGCCACGACCGGGGAGAAGGCCTCCATGTCCCACTCAAAGACCACGACGTACGAGATGCCCCAGCGGTCCCTACGGACCTGGAGTGTCGCGACGATTTCGTCAACCGTGCCGATCAGCAGGTAAGGGGTTTCGCACACCTCCTCCGGATTTAGCGGCGCCCACTCGCGGCTCAAGTCCTCGCTCGCTTGGTTCACGTCCTCGGTCACCATCACCCGCTGGATCAGGACGTTCAGCTCAATGGCGGCAAACCGCGTTCCGGCAACGCGGCGGATCAGTTCGACCTGCTCGGTCACGGCCGCCGCTCGGCTGGCCTCCATCTGGAACTGGCCGCCACCTGGCAGCATCGGGACCAGGATGCCGACGATGTCTGCCTCCCGTGCCGCGAGGGAGAGCACGCGTGGCCCGCCGCCCGCCACGAGCAGTGGTGGATGCGGACGTTGCATCGGCTTGGGAAATCCGTTGAGCTCGGTGATCGTGTAATGCCGGCCCGAAAAGGTGAGCGGCTCCTCAGCGGCGAGTCCCTTGATGATCTGCAGGCTTTCCTCGAGGCGACCAACACGTGTCCCGGGCGGGTCGAACGGGATGCCAGTCTGTTCATAATCCGCCAGCAACGAGCCGCCGGCGCCAAGCCCGAGCTCGAACCGACCGTCCGAGAGCACGTCGAGCGTCGCCGCTTCCTTCGCGACCAGGGCCGGGTGACGCAGGTCGTTCTGCAGCACGAACGTGCCGATGCGGAGCGTCGTGGTCGCCTCGGCGGCCATGGCCAGGGCCGGACCAAGGGCAAACTGGTCGGTGAGGTGATCTGGCATGAGGAGGATGTCGTAGCCTAGAGCCTCCGCCCTCCTTGCCATGGCTTTCCACTCTGAGTGCGACACCGCGTGGGCGACGCCGCGTGCAGCCTGGACGCCGAACCGAAATGGACGATGTGGATTCATCAACCTCTCCAACGGTGCCGTCCGCTCTGCTCTGATCGGCTCCCTGTACTTAGCTGACTCTTCCGTCAGTAGCGGCTCGATCGCTACCCTGAGGTCGTAGGGTAGAAGCGATTCTCTCCATGCGGAGCGACCGACGGGCAGCTTACGTCCAGTTCTGCGATGCGGTCCAACCTAGAGGAACGGGGTGAGCGGCCGTGCCTGCTTCTCGATTCACCGACTATGCTCGTCCTTGCCGTCGTGCCGTCTTGCCGTCTTGCCGTCTATGCTGATTCCCGCCTTAGCCTTCGGGGTTGAGGTGAGGTCGGCGAGGTATGCCGGCCAAGTCCCGACCGGCGGTATAGCCCGCGAGCGAGCGCGCGACGTC
>JAHWJF010000344.1:0-1247 GCA_019348515.1 Chloroflexota bacterium
CTCGGCAAGAGCACCCTCCTCTGCGAGTTCGCCGCTCGCATCACCCGCGGCCAGGCTCTGCCTGGAGGGGAGTCGGGCGCTCCTCGCGCTGTCCTCATCCTCTCTGCCGAGGACGATCTCCTCAATACGATCCGCCCCCGCATCGATGCCGCGGGCGGCGATCCCAGTCGCATCGTCTCGCTCCTGGCCGTCCCCGATGGCAGCGAAGCCGGGCGGCCCTTCGTCATCCCCGGCGATGTCCCGATCCTCGAGGCTGTCGTTCAGCGCGCCAACGCCGCCCTGGTGATCGTCGATCCCCTCATGGCCTACTTGCATCGCCGCCACAATGCCAATAGTGATCAGGACGTGCGGCGCGCCCTCGCTGCCTTGAAGACCCTCGGCGAGCGCACCGGCGCCGCCATCGTCGTCGTCCGCCACCTCAACAAATCGCTGACCGCCAATCCCCTCTACCGTGGTGGGGGCAGCATCGGCATCATCGGCGCCGCCCGCTGTGGGCTCCTCCTGGCGCAAGACCCGGAGCACCCAGAACGGCGCATCCTCGCCGCGACGAAAGGGAACCTCGGTCCCCCACCTGCCTCGCTCGCCTTTCACCTCGAAACGGTGCCAGGTTTGGGAGCGACGCGCGTCGTCTGGGATGGGGAGGCTCCCTGGACGGCCGAGACCCTCCTCCGCGCGACCACCGAAGGCGAAGAGAAGCACTCTGCCCTCGGCGAGGCGCGCTCATGGCTGCGCCAGGTCCTCGCCGATGGGCCACGCCCGGCCAGGGAGCTGGAAGCCGAAGCGCGGGCTATGGGAATCGCCCTCCGCACCTATCAGGCGGCGCGTACAACGGAAGGCGTCATTGCCCGCAAGGAGCAGTCCGTGAATGGGGGGTGGATGGTGATGCTGCCAACATCACCGCGGCACGATCGCTGACCATTTGGTTTCCATGAGGGCCTGCCTCACGTAGCCTTCGCGATCTTCGCGACCTTCGCCCTCATCGCCATCCCGCGGCGACCGGAGTGAGGCGATGGTGCCTATGTGGTATTCCGTAGTCACCGGGCTCACGGCCATCAGTGGACAAATGCGCTGATCTCGACCCGCATCGCTCCCGGTAGGCCATAATCTCCGGCATCGGACGCTGAAGACCAGGCACTGGCGCTGTCGCCCGGTCAGCTGAGGAAGAGTCAACGAGTGCAGAGCACCGCCGAGGTCGTCGTCATCGGCGCCGGGATCATGGGCTGCGCCATCGCTCACGCGCTGGCCGA
>JAHWJF010000344.1:1347-4770 GCA_019348515.1 Chloroflexota bacterium
GGCGCCTTCTGCCCGGAGGACGGCTGGTGCGACACCTACGGCGCGACGATGGGCTTCGCCCAGGCCGCCCGCGCCCTCGGCGTGCGCATCGAGGAGGAGACTCCTGTCACCGGCATCAGGATCGAAGGTGACCGCGTCCAGGGAGTGCGAACTCCTCGTGGAGACGTGAGCACGCCGCTGGTGGTCATCGCGGCGGGACCGCAGACACGTTCGGTCGGCGCCATGGCCGGCGTCGACCTCCCCATTGATCCCTACCGCCGCATGAGCTTCATCACGGAGCCGTTCGATGCCCTGCCCCAGAGCCTGCCGATGACCATCGAATTCGCCACCGGGCTCTATTTCCACCCCGAGAGCCGCGGCTTCCTCTTCGGCATGGCGAACCGGGAGGAGCCGAGCACCACCGACAAGACGGTCGACGAGACCTGGCTTGCCACCACGGTCGAGGCCCTGGTCGAGCGCGCCCCGGCCTTCGAGAACGCCAGCATCCTGCGCGGTTGGGCGGGCTTCTACGAGGTGACCCCCGACGATAACCCGCTCCTTGGCTGGACCGGCGGCCCCGAAGGATTGGCCGTCGCGGCGGGATTCAGCGGCCACGGCTTCATGCAGGGCCCCGCCATCGGCCGCTGCATGGCCGAGCTCCTGCTCGATGGCGCTGCCACCGGCATCGACATCAGCCCCTTCCGTCCCTCACGCTTCGCCGAAGGCGCCCTGACCCAGGAACACAATGTCATCTAGACGAGTTAGGAAGTCGGTGAGTCGGAAAGTCGGTGAGTGGTTGACGAGCGGTGACGACCCGTCGGCCCGCCGACCTCCACTCGAACCGTTCTCCACCTGGCTCCCGATGGACGGCTTCACTTACCGACTTGCCGACTTACCGACTCGCCGACTCTCATGACCGACTTCACCATCGAACACGGCCATGCCGAGTACTCCGACACCGAGCTGCTGGAGCAGGCACGAGGTAACGCCCAGGCAGTCATCCTGGCAACGGTGGCGTTTCTGGCAGAACGCGGTATTCCTCCGGCGGAGTGGGCGGCGGCGCTCGGTGAGACCTTCGCTCGCGGTTGGGGGGATCCCAGACCGTGGGACGCCGGCGAGTTCCTCGATGCCATGCTGACGAATCTGCGCGCCCTCGGTGCGGACGTCGAGACGGTCGAGCTTGGCGTGGACCGCGCCATGGCCACGACGACCGGCTTTCCCGATCCGGAGCTCTGTACGCTCTTCGCGGTCGATCCGTCGCGCGTCGCCGTCTTCCACGATGCCGCGGTCACTATCGCCGCTTCCCGCGGTCTACGCTGGACCTGGGAGCTGAAACCGGATGGTGTCACCAGCTTCGTCGTCGAGCGGTTGGGCGAGGGGTGAGCGGATGGCGATGACAGTCGGGGTGGCCCGGGTGACACTCTACCTGGAGGACACCTTCAGTCTAAAAGACAAGCGGCAGGTCACCCGCTCCATCACGCAAAAGGTGCGCAATCAGTTCAACGCCGGTATCGCCGAGGTCGCGGACCTCGACGACCCCCGGGCCGCCACCCTCGCCATCGTCGTCGTCTCCAACGCCGCCAACCACGCCCAGGAGATGCTGCAAACCGTGATCGACTTCATCGAGCGCCGCGTTGAGCTAGGCGTGCTGGGCGAGGTCGAGACAGAGTTGATCCCGTATGGCGACTAACACGGCTCCCGGTTGATGGCTGCCAGAATTGGTCACCTCCCGCGGCGACTTTCCTTTCCCTGCCCACAGCGCCAAAGCCCCTCTCCCTGCGTCAGGGAGAGGGGTTGGGGTGAGGGTCGTTGGGCTGACGGCGTCTAGCAGGACGGGCAGTGTTCACGCGGACTCCGTATGACAGGGACTGCGCGCTGACCGGCCCCTCGCCGATCACTCGGGCGTTGGTGTACCGCTCGCCGTCGGGAGCGGCCCCGGGGTGATGGCCGCGATCAGGATCGACACCGGGCCCTGACCCTCGTTGCGGATTTCCCCCGCCACCAGCGGCGGCAGCACAAAGTAGTCGCCCTCGCTCAACGTCAACGCCGTGTTGGCGTCCTCCTCGTCCCCGTCGTCCGCGTCGGGCCGGGCGTCGCTGACCGCGGCATCCATCTGCAACGAGAGCGCGCCGAATTCGACGTAGACGAGCGAAATCGCTGGGTCGCCAGCAAAGGCCAGCGTGGCGCCTGGCGCGAAGCGCAGCCGGTAGAGAGACGGAGGATCCTCGGAAGGGGGTACCAGGTCGAATATCACGCCCGGCGCGATCTCGACCCCGGTCGTCTCCGCTGCCGGCGTGCTGTCCTGGGCGCCGGTGGAGATCGGACCGAGCACGCCGCACGTGAACGCCACCAGGCCGGCAACGAGAACGACGATCAAGCCTCGACTCACAGCACCTCTCCTTTGCAATCAACGAGCGGCTCGTCTATGGAGCGATCCAGCGGTTCATGGTAGTCCCGGCCGGTACCGGGGGCGCTAGATCGATGCCCCGTACAACCCGGAGTACCAAAAGCGTCCACAGTTGGACCATGGCAACCGCATGCCCGAACACCGCGTCCCTAGCGAGAAGCAATGGCCGGATGGTTACGGCTCCGGCGAAGCCCCAACGTCCTCCGCATCGAGATCTTCCGCGCTCACCGGTGCCCGTGGGGTGTATTCAAGCACCGCGTCGCGGCCGACGTCAGTGAAGAGCACTTCGCCGTCGGGCGCCACGGCCACCCCGATCGGTTGTGCTAGCTGCTCGCCGCCCGCCTCGCTGATCTGCTCGATGGTCACTCCTTCGCGGTCGAAGACGAGCACTTGTCCAGCATTCGAGGCGGTCGCGTAGAGATTTCCGTTCGCGTCAAAGGCGAGGTAGGGCTGGAAGGCGGGCGGGAGACCACCGGGATCGGGTGCCGGCCAGGCCGTGACGGGCCACTGCGCGACTGGCTCTCCATCAGGGGAGAAGATCGAGATCCGCGCGTTGCCGGAATCGGCGACGTAGACGTTGCCGTCCGGGCCAAGGGCGATGCCGACCGGTTCGATGAGCTGGTCCGGTGCCGAACCGTAACCTCCCCAGGAGTCGACGAACGCGCCGTCCCGGGTGAAGAGCTGCACACGCTCGTTACCGGTATCGACCACGTAGATCGCGGCGTCGCTCACCGCGATGTCACGGGGACCGAAGAACCGGCCTCCCGCTTCGTCGACACCCGCCGGGTCATCGCCGGTATCGACCATCTCGGCGCCGATGCTCTGCACGAGCGCGCCGTTGGCATCGACGGCCACCACGCGGTGACCCCAGGTGTCGGCGACCCAGGTGATGCCGTCGGCAGTCGTCGTGATCCCGGTCGGTCCCAGCCCGTTGGCCGTGCGGGTAAAGCTCACCCCGCCTTCTTCCTCGCCCCAGGTGTCGAGGAACTCACCGTCGCGATCGAAGCGCTGCACCCGGGCGTTGCCGCTGTCGACGA
>JAHWJF010000345.1 GCA_019348515.1 Chloroflexota bacterium
ATCTCCCACGGGGACGCTGATTGAGGCCGTGCCAGTTGGCGGGCCCGGCCTGAGGACCCGCTTACGGCGGCTGGCCCGGCGCAACCAGATCGGCGTCCTCGGGTTGGCGGTTCTCCTCGTTGTCGTGCTCCTGGCGATCTTCGCCGGACAGGTCGCCCCGTATGATCCGGCGGCACAACCCGCAGAGCGGCTGACGGCCCCGAATCATACCTACCTGCTCGGCACCGACGAATTCGGCCGCGATGTTTTCAGCCGGGTTGTTTGGGGCACCCGGATCTCGCTCTACGTTGGCGTCGTCTCCGTCGCAATTGCCCTGGCCATCGGGGTCAATCTCGGGATTGTTTCAGGCTACTACGGTGGTTGGGCCGATTCGCTCATCATGCGCGTCGTCGACGTGCTCTTTGCCTTCCCGACAATTATTCTCGCCATCACCATTACCGGCATCCTCGGACCGAGTCTGACCAACGCCACGTTCGCGATCGGCATTGTCTTCGCACCGGTCTTCGCCCGCGTGACCCGTGGTCCGGTGCTTTCGGTCATCAATCTTGACTATGTCGAGGCCGCGCGAACTGTCGGTGCGAGTGATCGCAGAATCATCCTGCGTTACGTCCTGCCGAACATCGCCGCTCCTATCATTGTGCAGACAACGCTCGCACTCTCGACCGCGATCTTGGCGGAGGCAGCGCTCTCTTACCTGGGGCTCGGGACGCAGCCGCCGGCCCCGAGTTGGGGAACCATGCTCGGCACTGGCCGTAAGTTCCTCGAGCTCTCACCCTGGATCGCCATCTTTCCGGGTTTGGCGATCATGATTACTGTGCTGGCCTTCAATCTCCTGGGCGATGGTCTACGCGATATCCTCGATCCACGGCTGCGCGGCTCGTAGAGTCATCGCGGCTTTCTTGTAATCAACTACGACGATGACTGGAAGAAGGGACCCCCAATGCAGTTCCGTGTCGTCCGCACGACGGTCTTTCCTCACGCACCGGAGTCGATGCTGCCGGAAGAGCGCCGAATCCTTGGTGAAGTCGGCGCCGAGGTGGTTCCCGTAACGTGCAAGACATCGGCTGAACTGGCTGGGGCGGTTCATGGCGCGAACGCCGTGATCGTTTCGAATGTTCCTGTCACGGCAGACGTCATGGCGGCAATGCCGGAATGCCGCGCCATTGCCACCGCCAGCATCGGGTTCGACCATATTGATCTCGCCGCGGCGACGGCCCGCGGCATCCCGGTCGCGAATGTGCCTGACTTCTGCGCCCGCGAGGTAGCCAACCACACTATGGGGCTGCTCCTGGCTTGCGCCCGTAAGATCGTACGCCTCAACAACGCGCTTCAGGCCGGACGCTGGGACCGAACCATATTTCCACCGATGTCACCGATCTATGGCGAGACGCTCGGACTCATTTCGTTTGGTCGAATCGCCCGGCAAGTCGCGCTCCGCGCCCGCAGTTTCGAGCTGAGCGTCCTCGCCTACGATCCCTACGTCGACGCGGCAACTGCCGCGGAGTTCGGCGTGGAACTCGTGGCGCTGGACGAGTTGTTGCGACGGAGCGACTTTGTTTCGGTCCACGCCCCACGCACGGCGGCGACGCACCATCTGCTGAGTAGCCGCGAATTCGCGATGATGAAACCAACGGCGATGATCTTCAACACGGGTCGAGGTGGCGTAATCGACGAGCCGGCACTGGCGCAGGCGCTCCAGGAGGGTGAGATCGCCGGCGCTGGCATCGACGTGTTCGAGCAAGAACCTATCGCAGCCGACAACCCGCTCCTCGGGATGGAGAATGTGGTCCTCACGCCGCATGCTGGCGGCTACTCCGAGGAGTCCATTCGGACTGTGCGCCGTCACGCGGCCGAAGAAGTTGCCCGCATTCTCCGTGGTGAGCGACCCCACAACCTTGTTAACAGCGATCTCTACTCAGGGTAGGGCCGCGTCACCGGTCACTGGCCCACTGGTGCGGTGGGAGCGCCTGTGAATCGCAGGTCAAGGCCGAGACAAAGGCGACGGTCCGCTGCGTCCCAAGCGATCGTCCGCCGGAAGCCGGCCGGTGCATCGTCTGCGGTGGCACGAGTGACCGGCGCGTGGTCTTCGCCCGTGCGTACTAACCGGTTGAGAGTGACCGCGGAGTTGGCTCATGCCGAATTCAGGTGCCCACGTGGCTAGCGCCGTGAGCCCTCGTCCGCACCCCTCTCTCCTAGTGCGCTAGAGAGAGAGGGGTGCGGACGTGTCACTGGAGGGCACCGGGCGGGGCGGGGGGTGCGTCATCCCGTTCGTGCCGGTGGTACTCACCGGAGTGACTGATCGCGATGCGGATCGCTGGCTGATCCCCATGGACCTCGATCAAGTGGAACGTGTTGGCCGGCGCGAGGATCCACTCGCCGGCCTTGACATGGACCGGCTCCGGCCTGCCCTCAAGCGTCCAGGACAGTTCACCCTCATAGACCGACCAGCACTCATCGGCCAGGTGGTAGTGCCAGTCGTTCTGGTGGCCCGGCGCCTGGCAGATGACCGTGACGACGTAGCGGTCGGTCTGCACCAGGGCCGCCGCCCAGGGCGGGGGGCCGTGGCGGGCCTTCAGCTCCTCGATGCCTATCGCGACGTGCTCGGCGGTCAGGGCGGGCGATCTTCCTTCGGTCATGCTGACTTTCTCCTCCGATGCGGCGCAGGGGCGCCATCATCTCCCGCGACGCATCGCATGGCAACCCCCGTCCGTTGACGATAGGCGGGCAGTGGGCAAGGTTTGCTCGTGCTCGCGGGGCACACCATGGACTGGCGGGACTGGGGCCGCTGCAACTGGATTGGGAGCGATCCCGCGTGAACTTTGCATGTCCTGAGGACACGACTGATGGCCCTGCGATCGCGTCGGTGCGTCTGCCTACGTCTGCGCTTGCACCTGCAGGAACCGGCTCTTCTCAGCAACTTCCGACGTCGATCGGCGAAGCCGGGTTCCGAACACGGCAACGAACATGAAGCTCTTCTTCGCGGCGTGTGGGGAAAAGAACGCCGTGACCTCGTCGTCATAGGCGGTCGAACCCACCGCTCCGAGACCGAGCGCGTGTGCAGCGAGTTGGAGTTTGGCGCCGATCAGCGCCGCCTCCAGTTGAGCCACTCGATAGCCGCGGTTGCCGAAGTGCTCGAGCACCGGCGCGAGGTCGGTGAGGGTATAGACGTTGACATGGGCGTCGCCGGCGTAGCCCTGGTCGCAGGCCAGGCGGGCGGCCGCGGCGCGCATTTCGCCAGGCTGCAGCAGTTCGAGCGCCTGCTCCCGCCAGTGGACGGCATACGCGCCTGGTCTCAACCCGGCGACGTTGTTGACGATGAGGTACGGGGTGGAGAGCGGCGGCGCACCGGAAACGAGGCAGTCCATCTCGGTTCCTTGCAGGGACCGGGTGAGCATGGTCGAGAGGGCGGCGAAGGACATGGGCGTGTCCGCCTCGTAGTGGCGGTTCGAGCGGCGGCGCTCGATAACGGCGTCGATCGGGTGCGGTGGGAGTTCCTCGGCAGCGATCGGTCGCAATGCGATCAGCGATCTGCCTAGTGGTACTTCCGGCACGAACGCGCCGGCGCGCCAGGCTTTGGCCTCGGCCCCTGATGCCAGCGACGAGGCGGAATGCATCGCGCCGATCTCCGGAAAGGTGATCTCCCGCTCGGAAAGGGGCAGGCTGTCCAATCCGAGAGGCCTGGCTTCAGGCGGGGGAAGCGGTTCGTCGTTTGACCGGCCCAACGCAACCAAGCACACGGCCGCCTCCCGCACGCCGTCAATGTCGAGCAAGGCATTGATCTCATGGTCGGCAAATCCCAACACCACGCGCACGGGCAGTCGCGCGTCGGCAGCCACCGCAAGCAGGTTTGTCAGGGCGGTCGCCGTGTCCCAATAGACGTGGCGATAGGCGCGGGCCTGGTAGCGCCAGCCGTTGCGCCAGAACGTGCTCGTCCAGATTGCGACGATGGGAGCCGCGGCGACTGCCGGCTCGTGCCCGGTCGCCTCGATGATGGCGGCTCGGTAGTCTCCGGCGCGGAGTTGGCGCAGACTGTGGTCGTGCGCCGCGTACTGATAGATTCCCGCGGCGAGCCCGGGCAACTCACCGCAGACGAGATACAGCTCCAGGTGGTACCGCGCACCCGTGCAGCTTGCGGCGCGGAACTCGAACTCGCGCCCGGACGGGCTTCGCCAGCGCTTGAGCACGCCGTTCGAACGGAGGCAGAGCCGGGCCACCGCGTTCAGATCCGGAACCGCGTGAGACACCGGCAGTTCGCCGGTGGCCGCCAGGGCCTCGAGCGCGGGCAGCTCCGATGCTGGGAACTCTCGCGGCATCAGTATTGGCTCGAGTGTCGTGTAGATCTTGTACGGGAGTGGCTCGATGGCGCGATTCTGCTCGCCCATGGCCTGGACAAGATGCGGAGGCTCCCCCATCAGGATGTCGGCGTCCTCCACCTGGGTGGCGACGGGGCCAACATACTTCGTGGCGTTGTGGAACCGCCACGCCGCTGCTGATTCTTGGTTCCGTTCTTGTGCCATCTCTCGCTTCCCCTGGATTCGCATTTGCGCGTCGCTCTGCGGCCGGGTGGTCAGGCTGGGCGACATGCCCTCACCGCGCTCTACGCCTACCGGCAGAGCGACGATGTGTTGGGATACAGGACGGGAAGATCATCGGTACACCGTGACCGCGATCTCCCCACGATCCAGCCGCTTCTCGGGATGCCGGCGCAGCTCGTCCTTCAGTTTCCCGTCGTAGTGGCGCCCGAGAACGGCATTGAC
>JAHWJF010000024.1:0-7950 GCA_019348515.1 Chloroflexota bacterium
CGCGTTCGCCCACTATCACGTCGCGGGAAATCCCGGCCGTCACGATCCGGACCGCTCCCAGGAACTCTGGTACCCGGCGATCTACCGGGCCATCACTGCCACCGGGTTCGACGGCTACATTGGTATGGAGTACATCCCGCGAGGCGAACTAGTGGCGTCTTTGCAGACCGCGCTGGACGATTTCCGGGCCGCTACGAATTGAGCTGGTATGTGTTCCCAGAGCTTCCCTCCAGATCCAGGAGTAAGTGGTGTCTCAGGCTGCACGAGAACCGCGTGGTACCATCGCGGCCCTAAATGCTCGTTCCAGGAGTAACCGATGCGCATCGCCGTTGACGCTGCTGGCGGGGACCATGGACCAGCGGTCGTCGTGGCGGGGGCCGTGGCAGGGGCGCGCCGCTTCGGTGTGGCGCTCCTGCTGACCGGCGCGGAAGCAGACGTTCGGCGGGCGCTCGCCGATCAGGACACCAGCGGCATCGACATTCTGGTCGAGGACGCCCCTGAAACTATTAGTGGGGACGAGCAGGCGGCGCAAGCCGTGCGGCGCAAGCCACGCTCGGCGATCGCCGTGGCGCTCGACGCCGTCTGTGACCAGCGCGCCGACGCCCTGGTGTCGGCCGGCAATAGTGGCGCGGTGATGGCTGGGGCCCTGCTGAAGCTGGGCCGTATCCGCGGTGTCGATCGGCCAGCCATCGCCGGGTATCTGCCGTCAATGACGGGGCGGACGCTCGTGCTGGATATGGGCGCGGTCACCGACCCGCGGCCCCAGCATCTCGTCCAGTTTGCGCAGATGGGGAGCATCTATAGCGAGCAGGCGTTAGGAGTCGCGCGACCAAAGGTCGGGCTCCTCTCCAATGGCGAGGAGCCATCCAAGGGAAATCAGCTCGTGCAGGAGACGTTCCCGCTGCTGGCCGCGGCGCCGGGTATCGATTTTCGCGGCAATGTGGAGGGGAACGACATCACCCGCGGTGTTGTCGACGTCGTCGTCACCGACGGCTTCACCGGCAATGTCGCGCTGAAAACGGCCGAAGGAGCCGCGGCGCTGATCAACGCCACCGTGCGCGGTCGCCTGACCTCCTCGCCACTCCGCAAAGCCCTGGCGGCGCTGTTGCAACCGGCGTTCCGCGAAGCGCGCAAAGAACTCGATTACGCGGAGCAAGGGGGGGCGCCGCTGCTCGGCATCGACGGGGTGGTCATCATCTCCCACGGACGCTCGAATGAGCGCGCCATCGCCAGCGCGGTCGGGGTAGCGAAGCAGAGTGTCGAAGGAGACGTCCCGGGAACGATCGCTCGCCTCATGGCGACGCTGGAGCCGATTCCCCAGGCGACGGCCGCCGCGGGCTAATGCTCTGCACGAGTACGGAACACGAGTCTATTTCTCCTGCTCCTGTTGATTCGTAGTCATTCGGTCCACACGTCATAAACCTATCGCTTCGCGTAGGCTCTGCCGATACTCGCTCACTCTGGCCTTGAGCGTCCGCTCCACGCCTAGCCTGTTGACGGCACTCCCGCGGAGCATCTGTGACGAAGCATCCTCACGCCAGCAGTTTAGTAACATCCATGCGACCAGCGCGTACCGCGAGATAGTCGTCGTCCATACCGAGCGCGCTCTCACACATACCCTGGAGTGGCGTGCGGACACCATGACGGAAGGATGGACATGGGACCGGATGCCGACGCTTCAACTCGCGAGCGGAGCCGCGCCGTATGGGACGAAATGGCTGCTGGCTGGGAAGCCGGACGAGAAGCAATCTGGGCGGACTCGCGGTCAGTGGGCGAGTGGCTAGTCCACAAACTCGCTCCTCACTCAGGAGACACGGTACTCGAACTTGCGGCGGGTGTCGGTGATACCGGCTTCGTCGCGGCACACCTGGTCGGCGAGACGGGATGCGTGCTGATCAGCGATTTTGCCCCCGCGATGGTGGCCGCCGCGAGCCGCCGGGCCACCGAACTCGGCATCAAGAACGCGGAGTTCCGGGTGCTGGACGCCGAGCGGATGGATCTCCCGACGGACAGCGTCGATGGCGTGATCTGCCGCTGGGGCTACATGCTGATGGTGAACCCTGGCGCGGCCTTTGCCGAGACCCGTCGCGTGCTGCGACCAGGAGGCCGGCTCGCCTTCTCCGTGTGGGCTGGTCCCGAGTACAACCCGTGGGCTTCGCTCATCAGTCGCATCCTGGTCACACGCGGTGACATGGCGCCGCCGGATCCCACGGCACCGGGCATCTTCGCCTTGACGGATCCCGACCGATTACGGGCCTTCGTAACGGGGGCTGGCTTCACCACGCCGGAGATCGAGGAGGTGTCAACGCGGCGGCGCTTTGCCGACTTTGACGCCTACTGGCGCTACCTGACCGAGCTGGCCGGGGCGATCTCGCCCGTCTTGCGTGGCTTGTCAGGCAAGGAGCAGACCGCGGTCCAGGAGCAGTTGCGCGAGGCGGCGGCGCCTTTCGCTGTCGAGGGGGCCTATGACATTCCCGGCCTCTGCCTTAACGCCGTGACTTACTGAGCTCGATCGCTGCTTCCTGCTTGGACAGACGCGCCTCGTGAAAGCGTTTTGCAACCGTGGATCAATGCGGCTGGCCAAACTCACCCAGAGCCCGGAGCAAGATTTTCCATCCCGCGACGGGTCGCCGCAGCGAACAATGAAGTCAACGACCGGCAGACCTTTGGATTCAGCCGACAACAATAGATACGACGACGCTCAAAGACGGGAGCCGGGCAATTCGCCCGGCTCTCCATGGTTGCTGATTCGCTTGCGGCTTGCTGCTTAGGCGACCTGGCCCTCGACCGACCGCTTCAACTGCGTGCCCGGCTTGAAGGTCGGGCTGCGGCGGGCGGCGATGGTCATCGCCTCACCCGTGCGGGGATTGCGGCCCTCGCGGCCAGCACGCTCGACGACCTTGAACGACCCAAACCCGCTGATCTGCACCTCGGTGTTGTTGGCCAGGCTATTGTGGATGGCATCGAGGAACGCATTGACCGCCTTCGTCGCCTGAGCTTCGGAGAGATTGGCCTCGTTCGCCACTTCCCTGATGAGATCCTGCTTGCGCACGTACGTGCTCCTTTCGGATTCAAACTCGCCCAGACGCCCCTGTCTGTTCAGGTTGCCTCGCCGGAAACCACGCGGGCAGGCAAACCGGACATCTGGTCACCCCAACGGTCCGGGCGCTGAGTCTACCATCCACTCGATCTGCGAGTCCACGAAAAGCCGCGAACATACGCGGAAAAATGATTCACGAAGCATGCTCGGCCGCCCCCGACGCGGCACTCGAGACGCCCTTTCCGGCACCCACCAGCCGGCGCTGGCGAGCCGCTTCAAAGAGGATCACGGCGCCGGCAACTGCCGCATTGAGTGACTCCACATCATGGGCCAACGGGATGCCAACCTCTTCGGTCCCCCAGCTCTCCATCTCGGGGCTGACCCCTTCCGCCTCCCCACCAATGACGAGCGCCGCCGGGCCGGACCAATCGACGGCGTCGTAGGGACGCGTGGCCGTCGCGCTGGCGATCACGCGGCGCGGAAGCCGCTCCCGCAGACTGTTCAGGGTTTCGGCATCAAGGGGGAGGAGCGGGATCCGGAAATGCGCGCCCATCCCGGCTCGCACCACCTTCGGGTTCCAGGGATCGACCGATTCAGGGGAGAGATAGACGGCGTTCACCCCCGCTCCGGCGGCGGCGCGCAACAGCGTCCCCAGGTTGCCTGGATCACGCAGCCGGTCGAGCACGAGCACGAGCGGTGCCGGGTCCTCGTGAGTTGGAGGGAAACTCGGAAACGGGAAGACCGCCAGGATGCCCTGCGGCGTTTGCACGTCACTCAGGCGGTCGAAGAGCCGGGCCGCGACGACGCGCGCCGGCGCCCCGGCAGAGTGGGCGATCTCAGGCCAGGAGTCCTGGTCTTCTTCTCCCTGGCGCAGCAGCACGAGGCGAGGCGTGGCTCCACTCTCGAGTGCGTCGCGGACGGCGCGCACCCCTTCGACGACAAACGCTCCCTCGGCGGCGCGCCGGTCGCGCCGGCCGAGAGCGCGCACGAAGGCGATAGCGGGATTGGCGGCGGAGGTGATGACCTCGGGTGAGGGGGAGTCGCTCCGCTTAGGGGGGAAAGGGGGGGCGCTTCGCTTAGGGGGGAAGGGACGGAAGGAGCCTCGGATTCGTTCGTCGTCCTCCCCCCCCAAGGCCGCTTGCGGCCGTCCCCCCCCTCTCCCCCCTCGCACTACTTCGTTGCGAGGGCCTGCTTGGCGGTGTCGACGACGGCGCTGAAGCCATTGGCGTCACGCACGGCGAGGTCGGCGAGCATCTTGCGGTCGACCGCGACCCCAGCGAGCGTCAAACCGTTCACTAAACGGGAATAGGTCAGACCGTTCAGCCGGGAGGCGGCGTTGATGCGGATGATCCAGAGACGGCGCATGTCGCGCTTGCGGTTACGCCGGTCACGATAGGCATAGGCCAGCGAGCGCATCAGCGATTCGTGCGCACGCTTGTAGAGGCGGTTGTTGGTGCTGTAGTGGCCCTTGACCTGCGCGAGGACCTTCTTGTGGCGCTTGTGGGCGGTTACACCGCGCTTGACGCGAGCCATGGTTGTTCGTTCACTCCTCGACCCAGCGGTCTCGTCGGGGCCGCTGACGCCCGGCGTGGACACCCCACGCGCGCCGCCGTGCGGCGCAACGCCGGGGAGGAGACCCCGGCGTCATGATCCTCTGACGACGTCTTACGCACCGTACGGGAGCAGCTTTTCGACTGACCCGGTATTGGCGCTATTCAACTCCAGCATGCGGTCAAACTGTCGCTTCACGCGCGGCGCCTTCTTGCGCCGGTTGTGGCTTTTCATCCCCTTCGTCCGCATGATCTTGCCGGTCGCGGTGATTTTGAACCGCTTCTTGGCCCCCTTGTGGGTTTTCATTTTCGGCGGTTTGGTCGATGCCTTGCTCACGCGCTCTGTTTCCTTCCTTCTCGCGTTCCCGTTCCCGGTCCGCCACGCTCGATTTCGCCTTGAGCGGAGCCATGAACATGATCATGGTCCGGCCTTCCATCCGCGGTGGCTGCTCGACCGTGCCGTGCGGACGGAGCTGATCGGCAAGCTGGTCGAGCAGGACTCTGCCGAGATCCGGGTGAGCCATCTCGCGGCCGCGGAAGAGCACGGTTAGCTTGACCTTGTCCCCAGCGTTGAGGAACTTCGCGGCCTGGCGACCTTTCGTTTCGAGGTCATGGTCGTCGATCTTGGGCCGAATGCGAACTTCTTTCAGTTCGACGACATGCTGGTGGCGGCGCGACTCTCGCTCTTTGCGGCTCTGCTCGTATCGGAACTTGCCGTAGTCCATGAGCCGGCAGACGGGTGGCATGGCGTTCGGCGCCACCTCGACCAGGTCGAGCCCTCGCTCGCGCGCCATCTGGAGCGCGTCAAACGTGGGGATCACGCCAACCTGCTCACCGTTCTCATCGATCAGCCGGACCTCGCGAATCCGGATACGCTCATTGATGCGAGTCTGGACCGGTCTGGAAATAACCTGCCTCCGTTACCCATTACCGGGCATCGCTACAACACAGGAACGCGCCGGGGGCAATCTCCAGCGCGGTCGCCTTTGAGGGCTAGAAAGGAAGTGTACCACCGCGTTGACCTTTCAGTCAATCGTTATGTGGCGTGCCGACGCCGTTTTTCCCTGGCAATGCCGCCGTCGCGAGCAAAGAGCGGAGGTTACTCAGCGGTTGGATGTGGCGCGCTCAAGACTGTACGGGCATCGCGTCGGTCCGCCCGGCTGGAGCATCCTGGCAACCGTCGTCAACGTACCCTGAGGTATTGGAGGACGCCCCGGGGAGCCAGGGCAATCGCATCTTAGAGACCGAGGACGCGGCGCAGAATAGGTGTGGTCCCAGCCGGCCTTGAGGTGCTTGGCCCTGACGCCCATCTTCGCCGTCGTCTCCTGGCGCAAGAGATTGAGCGCCAGACGGCGCAGGACCGCCAGATTCTGATCGGCCTGACCGTGGCGCACCCGACGCTCGTCCGCACGAAAGGCGATGTCCAGGACCCAGCGCAGGCTGTTCTCGATCCCCTAATGCCCGCGCACCGCGGTCCCAAGGATGGCTGCCTCACCAGGCAGGCTGCTGAGGGAGTACCGCCCCTCGTGGCTGCTCGTGGCGACGATGCAGCCGGAGAGGGCCAGCAGAGGCAGCAACTCGGGGATGGCCGTGATCTCATTGGCGTCGTCCGCCACCACCACCTGGCCCAGTGCCAGGCGGTTGGCGTTGGCCCAGGCACTGACCAGGGTGAGCGCGTTCTTGCCGGTGGGTCGGTCATGGGAACGGCGCAACTGCTTGCCATCGACGGCCACGACTTCTCCTACCGTCAGCCGGGCTGTCGCCGCCACCCAGGAGCGGACCCCCGCCTCGAACTGCTTCGGATCAAGCGCGGCGAAGACGCGCCCAAAGGTATCGTGCGACGGGATACCGCCCGGCAGCCCCAAAAAGGTGCGCAACCAGTCATGTTTGGCGTTCCCGAACGCTTCGACCTCGACCCAGCTCTCAGCACCACAAATCACGGCGCAGATCGCAATGGCGACGATATCGCGCAGCGCATGGCGCTTGGTGCGGTCGACCCGCAGGTTGTCCAGGCTCTGGAAGTGGTCGAGGAGACTGGGAGCGGGGGCGTCGGACATTGGAGTACCTCACGGGTCGAGCATCGGCACGAGCTGCCCACCCTCCAGAACCACCCCGCGTCTTCTCAACCCCGGTTTAGATGCGATTGCCCTGACCTCCCTGACCTCCGTCCCTGTTGACAGCACCCACCGCCCGGCATACGCTACTAAAGCGTTTTAGAAAGCATGGGACTGCCCTGTGAGCGAGCAGCAAGCGACAATGCGTTCCGTCGCGGTCGCGGCCGGGGTGTCGATGTCCACGGTCTCCAACGTCCTCAGCGGCCGGCACGAGCAGATGGCCGTCGAGACGCGCGAGCGCGTGCTGGCCGCCGTCGCTTCCCTCGATTACCAGCCGAATCATGCCGCCCGCAGCCTCGTGACGAAACGGACCGCCACCATCGGGTTGATCATGAGCGAGGTGACCAACTCCCTCTATCCCCCGGTCACCGTCGGCGCCGAGGCGGCGTGCCGCCGGTCGGGATACGGCCTCCTGCTGGCCAACGCCGACGATGCCGACAGTGAGCGCCGCGGGGTCGATCTCATGCGCGCCAAACGCGTCGACGCGCTCGTCGTCTTTGCGGTCTCGCTGCTCGATGCCGACAACCAGCATCTCTACGCGGCCCAGGCCGCGGGGATGCCGGTGGTGGCCATCAACCGTCACCTGCCGGTCGATGCTCCCCTCTCCGCGGTCTGGTTCGATCACACCTCGGGCGGGCGCATCGCCACTCAGCACCTGGTGGATCTGGGCCACCGCCGCATCGGCCATATCGCCGGGCCGGCCAACAGGATGACCGGCGTCCATCGCCGCCAGGGCTATGAAGCGGCGCTCACGGCGGCCGGGATTCCCCGGCATCCAACTCTGGTCGCGGTGGGGGACTACTCCTTCGCCAGTGGCGAGCGGCTCATGCTGCAACTGTGGCGGGAGCGGCCGACCGCGGTCTTTGTCGCCGGTGATGCGATGGCGCTTGGCGCGTTGCGCGCGCTGTCCCGGCTCGGCGTCCGTGTCCCGGACGATCTCTCACTGGTCGCGTTCGGCAATCCCGACCTCGTCCGGTATGCAACTCCGGCCATCACCACGGTCGACTTGCCGGTGGCGATGGCGGGGCGGGTTGCCGTCGAGTTGGCGCTGCGGCGCATGCAGCGCCCGGAGGAAAAGGAGGTACGCCTGCTGGATACATCACTGCTGATCCGCGAGACGACGGCCCCACCACGGAGGGGGAAGGGGATAGGACGAGGGTGATAGGGTGAGGGATGACTCCTCGACTCCTCGACTCCTCGACTTCTCGACGACTCGACTCATTGCAAAGGAGCGTGACATGGGCGT
>JAHWJF010000024.1:8050-14480 GCA_019348515.1 Chloroflexota bacterium
GACTCCTCGACTTCTCGACGACTCGACTCATTGCAAAGGAGCGTGACATGGGCGTGTTGACGTCAAAGCATCTCGGTCATCGGCTGAACCGGCGTGGGTTCGTGGGAGCCGCCGCGGGCGCGGCGGTCGCGGCGCCGGCGTTTCTGCGCTCACCCCAATCCGCCCTGGCGGCGACGCAACTCGACTTCACCGTTTGGAACTATGCTGTTGACATCGTTCAGGACAACATCAACCGTTTCCAGGAGATCAACCCCGAGATCACGGTCCAGTTGAGCGACTTCGGCTGGCCGATCTTCCACGAGACCATGGTCAACCGTTTCATCTCGAAAACGCCGACCGACGTGTCCTATAACGGTGGAAACTGGCTCAATGAGTTCGCCGCCGCCGGGTGGGTGGTGCCCCTCGATGAGTACTTCGACTGGGCCAACACCTACCAGGACAAGGTGCTCCCCTTCGCCTGGCAGGACATGACCTTCAACGACAACGTCTATGGCCTTCCCTACTACGCCGACACGATCACGTTTATGTACAACGCGCAAGCATTGGAGGACGCCGGCATCAGCGCGCCGCCCCAGACCTGGGAGGAGGTGACGGAACAATCGCTCCAGCTCAAGGAAGGCGGCATGGAGCACCCCTTCGTCTATGAGTTCACCAATACCCTGCCCAATGTCAGTGAGGCGTTCGCCAGCATGGTCTTCGGTCGCGGCGGCGAGCTGATCGACGAAGAGCGCAATCCTCTCTGGACCGACCCGGAGAGCCCGGCCGCCCAACAGCTGCACTGGCTGGTGGAGGCCAAGAACGAGCATGACATTCTCACGGTTATGGACCACGAGACGACGATCACCAAAGCGATGAACACGGGTCAGCACGCCTTCACGGTGATGTTCAACTACAACCTGGCCGCGCTGAACAACGCGGCGACGTCACCGCTGGCCGGGCAGTTCGCGCTGGCGCTGATGCCAGGAGAGACCCACGAGTGCTACGGCTTCGCCAAGTTCTACAACATGACGCAGATGGCGGTTGATCGCGGACCGGAGGTGATCGACGCGGTCGGAAACTTCATCCAGTACTTCGCTGGGGAGGTCGATGGCAGCTACCCGGTGGCCAAGCGCTGGGCCGTCGAGCAAGGACTGGGTTTTGCCCAGATCCCGCTGCTGGATGACCCGGATGTGATCGAGGCCTACTCCGCCTGGGTCGACGTCCCGCTCTGGCGCGAGCAACTGGAGCTGGCGCGGGCGCGGCGCCAGGCTATCTGGTATGGAATCTGGAGCGAGTCGTTCCACCCCCTCCTGGGTCAGGCACTGAACGGAGAGATCACCGCCGACGAGTGCTTGCAGCAGGCCGCCGACACCTGGAACGAGCTCAAGGCGAGCGTCGAGGGGTAATAGGGTGATGGGGAGGGCCGCTTCGCTCAGGGAGCGGCTGCTCCGCCGCCTCAGTGGGTGAAGGGGAAGAACGGAGCAAACCCCTCTCCCAGTGCGCTGGGAGAGGGGCTGAGGTGAGGGCAAGCCCAGGAGC
The DNA here is from genome assembly GCA_019348515.1 of Chloroflexota bacterium. Lineage (GTDB taxonomy): Bacteria > Chloroflexota > Chloroflexia > Thermomicrobiales > UBA6265 > JACCXM01. The sequence continues at coordinate 9,569 of JAHWJF010000024.1, forward strand.
ACGACCATTTCAACCGTTGTTCAGCAGTCCTCCAAAGTCCATGTCGGTCCGAGGCGGCGAGGCCAGCCGGGAGCCAATCAGGCCTGGGCCGGGATACTCATGGCCGCGCCGGCTCTCCTGCTGGTCGCGCTGTTCACCCTCTACCCCGTCGGGCGCGCGCTCTACCAAAGCACCCGAATCGAATCTCCGATCTTCCCCTCCCGATTCGTCGGGCTCCAGAACTATCGCGATGTGCTCGGCGGCATCTATTTCCAGGGCGCCGCCGGCACCACGCTCTGGTTTGCCGCGGTCACGGTGCCGCTCCTGGTCATCCTCGGCGTTCTCGTCGCGCTCCTGCTCAACGAGTCGTTCGTCGGCAACGCCATCTTGCGGGTCGGCATGCTCTTGCCCTGGGCGTTGCCAGCCACCGTTGCCGGACTGGTCTGGAAGTGGATCTTTCTCGATAGCTGGGGCGCGCTCAACGCCGGGCTCTACACGGCCGGCCTGATCGATAACTACATCGCCTGGCTGACGACGCCGGACCTGGCCCGGACGGCCGTCATCGTCGTCTTCATCTGGACCCAACTGCCGTTGACGGCCATCTTTCTCCTGGCCGCGCTGCAAGCGATTCCCGGCGAGCTCTACGATGCCGCCGCCGTCGACGGCGCGGGCGTGTTCCGCCGTTTCTGGAACATCACCCTGCCCGGCATCCGCCCCATGCTGGTCATCGTCACCCTCTATGCCGTCCTGATGGCCTTTACCAACTTCGACATCGTCTACTCGCTGACCCAGGGCGGCCCGGGCACGGCAACTACCATGCTGACCTACTTCACCTGGGTCGAGAGCTTCAAGAAACTCGATTTTGGCGCGGGCTCCGCCCTGGCCGTGGTGATCGCCCTGGCGTCGCTGGCCGTGATTCTGGTCCTGGTGCGGGTCATCCCGAAGGGCGCCCTGGTGGAGGAGCGCGCGTGAGCAAGCGGTCACCGCTGCGTCGAGTCATCATCTATGGGGGAGCGCTGCTGCTGGCCTTCTTCTGGTTCGCTCCCTTCGTGCTGGTGTTCATTGGTAGCGTTCTCCCCGAGGTGAACCTGCTCTCGTTTCCCCCGACCTGGTTCGCCGATCCGCCCAACCTGCAAACCTACGAGTACATCTTCACTGGGAAGGTCCCCGAGAGCTACGAGCAGCGGGGCGCCCTGCGCAGCATGATCTCGAACGAGGTCCGCGACGTTCCGCGCGCGGTTCTGAACAGCATCGTGGTCGCCACGGCGGTCATGGTGATCAATGTCATCTTCGGCAGTCTGGCCGCCTATGCCTACGCCCGTATCCGGTTCCCCGGGCGCACGGCCGCGTTCAACTTCGTCCTCATGAGCAGGCTCATTCCGAGCGTCGCCATCGCGGTCCCGTACTACCTGATCGTGCAGGCATTCGGGCTGATCAACACCTACTGGGCGTTGATCGCGATCTACTCAGTGCTGACGCTCCCCTTCACGACGCTGGTTCTGACGCTCTATTTCCGCGGGCTGCCCGAGGAGATCGACGAGGCGGCACGCGTCGAAGGAGCCTCCCCGTGGCGCATCCTCAGAGACATCACCATTCCCCTGGCCCTGCCCAGCATCATCGGCGCCGGGCTTTTCTCGTTCATGCTCGCTTATAGTGAGTTCCTCTTCGCCCTGTTCATCACCACCACCAGCGACCGGCGCACCCTGCCGGTGATTCTGGGGGCCCTCTCAGCCAACACCGACGTGACCTGGAACATGCTGATGGCCAGCATCGCGGTGGGCACTATCCCGACATTGCTGCTGGCCATTCCCGTCTGGCGCTTCATGGTGCGCGGCTTGACTAGTGGAGCGGTGCGGGGGTAGGCGGGCGGATTTCCGCTACTGATGCGTCCCGCGGGGCACGATACCGCGCCCCAGGACGCGGCAGACGTGTGGGCACGGGAGTTCCCCGCGTACGCCCTTCTCCTATACCGAGCACCCATCACCCATCACCCTATCACCCACGTCGTATACTCCGGCTCCGGCGCGCCGGGCAGCCTCCCGCGCGGTAGGCATGTGACCCGGAGCTCTGTTCGCCGGTGCAATCGTTCTCGAACGGCAACAATTCCCAACCCGCCGCGCGCCACTCGCCGCTGCGGTCGCCGCGTGTCTGGATCGGGATCCCCGTCAGTCTCTTCTTCCTCGTCCTCGCCTTCCGGGGTCAGCATCCGGACGAGATCGTGGACGCGCTCTCCCGAGTCGACTGGCGCACGCTGCCCCTGGCCCTCCTCCTCCTCTACACCGGGATCGCCATCCGCGCCTACCGCTGGCACGTGCTGCTGCGGCCGGTGTGCGACATCCCCACCCGGGAGGTCTTCCCGGTCATGATCGTCGGCTACGCCGCGAACAACGTCCTCCCCCTGCGCACCGGCGAGCTGGTGCGCGCCTGGGTCCTTGAGAAGCGCTACGGCGTGCGCAAGACCGCCGCGCTGGCCACCATCGCCGTCGAGCGCCTCTTTGACGGCGTCACGATGCTCCTCTTCGTCGGCGGTGCGGCGACCGTTGTCGGGCTCAATGCCGAGTTGCAACACGTTGCCCTGGTGGCGGCCGCGGTCTTCGCCGTGGCCATCGCCGGGCTGGTGGTCCTGCTCGTGGGAGGGACCCTTCGCAACCGGCTGCTGCGGCTCATCCTGATCCCGCTGCCCGATCGCCTGGCGGCTCGGGTCGAGCGCATGGCCGAGTCGTTCCTGGCGGGACTGGGCGTCCTCACCCGGCGGGGCGATCTCGTGGTGGTGGCGATCACATCGGTCGTCGCCTGGGGATTCGAGGCGTCGATGTACTGGACGGTGGCGCGAGCCTTCGGCGAGCCGCTGGTCGGAGCGATGACCCCGGCCGCAGCGCTGCTGACGACCGCCATCGCCAATCTCGCCACCCTCGTTCCCTCTGGCCCCGGGTACGTCGGCACCTTTGAGGCGGGCGTCTTGCTGGCGGTCAACGGCGCGCTCGGCATTAGCCGGGGGCTGGCCCTCTCCTACGCGGTCCTGCTCCACGTCCTGCTCTGGCTACCGGTCACCCTCTGGGGCGCCATCGAGTGGTGGCGGATCGGCATCGTCGGAACCCGGCACGTCAGCCTGGCGGACGCGGTCGATGACGAGCTCGCACCGGCGCCACAGGCCGTCTCCCGGGCGGCGCAGCCGGGCGCCGGTGGTTCGGGAGGGGGCGGGTGAGTGTCTGGCAGGCGATCGTGCTCGGCATTGTGCAGGGGATGACCGAGTTCCTGCCGGTCTCCTCTTCCGCGCATCTGCTAGTCGTGCCATGGCTGCTTGGCTGGGAGTCGCCGGGGCTGGCCTTTGATGCGGCGCTGCACCTGGGTACCCTCGCCGCGGTGATCGTCTACTTCTGGCGCGACCTGGTGGCGATGGCACGGGCCTTTCCGCGGGCGATGCAACGACCCGGTGCGATTCTTCGCTCTGATAACCCCGCCGACGTCATGCCTCGTCTCTCGCTATTGATCGCGCTCGGCACCGTACCTGGGCTGGTCGCTGGATTCCTTGGCGCGGAGACGATCGACGCCGTCTACCACCCCGGTGGCGTGGCGCCGGATGCGGTCATCGTCGTCATCGCGGCCGCCTTGATCGCCCTGGCTCTGCTCCTTCTCTGGGCGGAGCGCGCGGCCCGGCACGTGCGTGGTATGGATAGCCTCACCGTCCGGGATGCGGTGATCATCGGATTGGCGCAAGCCGCGGCGTTGATCCCCGGAGTCTCCCGCTCGGGTGCAACGATCACGGCCGGGCTCTTCCGTGGTCTCACCCGCGCCGATGCGGCCCGCTTCTCGTTCCTCCTGGGAGCGCCCATCGTCGCGGCGGCGGGAGCGAAGGGGCTGCTCGACACGCTGACCTCTGGTCTCGACATGGGCCAGTTGGGGGTCTTCGCCGTCGGATTGATGGCCTCGGCGCTGGCCGGATTCGCCGCCATCTGGGGACTGCTGCGCTATTTGCAGCGGGCCAGCACCGCCGTCTTTATCATCTACCGGATTGGCTTGGGGATCCTGCTCCTGGTGCTGGTCGCCGTGCGGTAGGCGGCTAACGGCTATCGGACGAAGACGGCAAGGACGAGCGGAGTCGGGAGGCGGGAGGCGGTAGGCGAGAAGTCTCTTCGTCCTCTTCCCCCTTTCCCCCTAAGCGAAGCGACTCCCCCTGAGCGCAGCGACACCCCCTCGTCTCACCATCCCCCGACCTTGGCGGCGAACATGGTGAGGTCGTCCTCGACCATCATCATGATGCGTGGGACCTGGTACGGATTGATGGCGCTGAGATCCGCCGCCGTCCCACCTAGCCCGAAGGCCCCGACGATGCCCGCCGCCGCGGCCGCCTGAACGGCGCTCTCATTCGATTCGCCAAAAGGCCAGGCGAGGAAGCGGATAGGTTGGCCCGTGATCTGTTCGAGGTAGGTCTTGTTTTGCACGATCTCCGCCAGTTGGCTCTCGTAGTCCATCCCGGCGAGGTGGGCATGGGTGACCGTGTGGGCCTCGACCGCACCCCATTGCGCCAGCGTCAGGATCTGATCCGGAGTCAATGGCGAGACACTGTTGATGAAGTAGGTGCCGGGCAACCCGTGCCTCCCGAGCACCTCGGCGAACGTCATAGCGCTGGACCAACCGTCGTCATTGGTGAGGACGATAGGGTTCGGGGGCAGCGTCCCGAAGCCGGTCGCCGCATCCCAGAACTGGCCCAGGGTAATTGCCGTGTAGCCGTTCTCGACGAGCCAGCGGCACTGTTCGTTGAGCTGCCGCGGCGTGACCGAATAGCGGTTCCCCGACTCATCAACCGCGTGATACACCAGAATTGGCACGCGGACAGCGACATGTTCAGTCGCCGTCAGGGGCACAGCCGAAGCGGACGTAGACACACCCCCCCACACGAGAATGAGCGTCAGGCCGTACAGCAGCGCACGCA
>JAHWJF010000346.1 GCA_019348515.1 Chloroflexota bacterium
CGATCTATCGTCAGCGATCGGTTCATAACCGAACCAATGGGGAACTTGTCGATGAATCCCCCATAGACACCTATCACAGAAACCGTTCCTCCATTGCGACAGGCCATGATTGCCTCTCGTAGCGCGGTCGCTCGGTCCGTCTCGACGCGGGCAGCCTGCATGGCCCGGTCATAGATGTACATTGGTCCATGCCCATGAGCCTCCATGCCGACGGCGTCAATGCAAGCATCTGGTCCACGCCCCCCGGTCATCTCTTTGAGCGCATCGAGAACATCGGTCTCCTCGTAGTTGATGGTTTCCGCCCCAGCCTTGTCGCGCGCCATATTCAGGCGGTATGGGAAGCGATCGATCGCGATCACTCGCTCGGCCCCTAACAAGAACGCGCTGACGATCGCAAATTGCCCAACCGGCCCGCAGCCCCAGACGGCGACGACATCGCCCGGCTGGATGTCGCACATCTCAGCGCCCATATAGCCGGTAGGTAGGACGTCCGAGAGGAAGAGCACCTGTTCGTCGGTCATGCCCTCTGGAACTTTTATCGGGCCAACGTCGGCAAAAGGCACTCGCGCGTATTCCGCTTGCCCCCCGGCGTACCCCCCGGTGAGGTGCGAATACCCAAAGACCCCCGCCCCCGCGTGTCCCCACAATTTCTCGGCCATCCAGGCGTTCGGGTTCGAGTTCTCACAGAGGGAATAGGCTTCTTTCCGACAGGCCGTGCAGACGCCGCACGAGATCGTGAACGGCACGACGACCCGGTCCCCGACCTTGACGTTCTTGACCTGAGGTCCAACCTCGACGACTTCACCCATGAACTCATGCCCGAGAATGTCGCCGTGCATCATGGACGGGATGTACCCATCGACCAGGTGCAGGTCCGAGCCGCAGATCGCGGTCGAACTGATCTTCACGATGGCGTCGCGCGTGTTGAGGATTCTTGGGTCGGGGACCTCTTCCACCCGCACCGTATTCCTGCCCATAAAGCATGTGGCTTTCATCGCTTCCTCCGTTGGGTGCTGATTGTGCCGGCGGCGTGCGCGTCAATGGTTGACGCTCGGGTTGCCGGCTGGCTTCAAGCGGCTTCGCCCGTTTCCACTGGCTGGGCAGGATTGGGGCCCTTTACGACGCTGTCATCCGACTGCACGATCTCGCCGAGTTCGACGAGTTGCTTGAAGCGGCGGAGATCGTTTCCGATCTTCGTGCCGAGCGCGTCAGTGAAGAAGCCGGCGATCTTCTTGCCGAGCTCACCTCCCGGGGGATTGAACTGGGCGTCGAAGAGGACTTCGGTGCCCCGGTCGGCGGGAGCGGTTCGGAACCGCACCTCGCCGGAGGCGTCGAGATGCGATCCCTCGGCCGTCCTCCAGGCAATCTGTTCATTCCGGGTGGTCTCTGTAATCTCGACGTCCCATTCCAGGGTGACGCCGGCGGGAGCGTTCAGACTCCAGCGAGATTGCCGGTTCCCTGACACCTGGACTGAGGCGAAATCTCCCATAAATCGTGGCAGACTCTGAAAATCCTCCCAGTACCCGTAGACTCTATCGATCGGGGCATTCACCGTAATGGCCGACGTCGCATGGACCGCACCGCTCTGATGAGCCGCCTTCCGCGGTGCGTCTGGTTCGGCGATGAGCCGGGTGCTGCAGAGCGCGTCGACCGCCGCAATGCCAAGGACCGCGGCGGTCGCGGTCGCGACACGATGCTGATCTGCGCGCGGTGACTCCATGGCTGACCTGAGCAACGCCAGATCCATTGCGTCACCGCCGACCCGCGCCCAGAGCCAAGGCGTCGGTTTCGATTGGGTGAGTATGCCGATCCCGCTGGCGACCTCGCGCGCACCTACCACGCGCATCATCGTAATGGTGGCATCGTCATCGTCGACGCCAATCAGCTGCGCGACCCTGCTGGGCGCGGCGATTTGAGCCATCCCCAAACCCAGGCTGAACCAGCCCAGGAAACGGACGAGACGGTCCATTTCGGGGTCCGTAGATGCCGCACCGTAACCATTTGAAGACCGGGTCGCTGACGGCTCCCATTGATCGCCGCTTGTGTTCCGAGGAGTTGGCCCGCGTTGACTGTCTGCTAAGCAGATTCCCTGCGCTTCCGCTGCCGGTGACGATGTCGACATCGTGTATTCACTCCCGATGAATCCGCGAGTAGCTCGCACGGCCGGGTCACTATCTGCGCGGCATTGTCAGATTCTCGTCTGAACGAATGACCCTGGTCCGCCTCTCGAGCGGCATGTCGCGTGTCGCATCACGCGTGCCAGCGCTCCTCAGCGCTTCCTGTCGGTGTCGTGCGGGGGCGAGCTCACGAAGCCTGGGCTGCGCACGCTCCCCGTGCCGAAGGCGGGTAGCGAAGAGGTGCTAGTCGGCCGATGCCGCGAGCGCCACTTGAACCGCTACCTCGAGGGACAGGTCACGCCCGGTTTCCCAAGCGGCAGAGAATTCGTCCTCACCTAACGCGGTCCGGATGGCTTCGACATCGTCAGCTGGCACAACCGACTCTGATGAGCCGGGTGAAGATCCATCCGAGAGGGCCGAGGCCGCTCCGAAGAGTCGCGCCGCGTCCTTGAAGGTCCGCTGACGCACCAGGACACTGGCGAGTCCTATGAGGCCATCAACGACCCGCTGACTGTTCTTGATGTCCCTGAACGTGACAAGCGCGTCCAGGTAGTGAGCTGTCGCCAGTTTGAGGTCGCCACTGTCCCGCAAAGCATCGGCGAGGTTGAGAGCAGCCAGCGCCGCACTCCGCCCATCCCCGACCTCTCTGAACAGCGACAGGCTCTCCTCGAGCATCGCGGCCCCGCGAGGGATGTCGCCCTGGCGGTGATAGGCCGTGCCGAGATTAATAAGGGCTCCGGCGGCGCCCCACGTGTCTCGGGCGTCGCGATAGAGCGCGAGGCTCTCTTGGTAGAAGTGAGACGCAGGATCGAAATCACCTCGATTGAAGGCAACGCTGCCAAGATTGTTGAGCGAACGCGCGATCTCGATGACGCTACCGGTCTGGCGTCGCAACGCCAGGCTCTCCTTGTAGAGCGCCTCCGCACGGTCGAGTTCGTCACGGCCGTAGGCAGCGTTTCCGAGATCGTTGAGCGCGGTGGCGATCAGGACTCGATCGCTTGACTCCCTCGCTAGAGCCAGGCTCTGCTCGAGCTGCATGGCCGCCAGATCATTGTCCCCGCGACCGAGGGCGACCACACCGAGATTGCCAAGGGCTCGCGCAACACCGATTGTGTCGTCAAGCTCTTGCGATAGGGCCAACGACTCGCGATGATAAGCTTCCGCCTCCCCGTACGATCCCTGGGTTTCTGCGAGCACGCCCGCGCCATCGAGCGCCGCCGCTCGCGCAGGCGTTTTCACAGAGCGGGCGATAGCCAACGCTGCATCGAGCTGCTTGCGCCCCTGGGTGATGTGACCCCGAATCCACCAGAATCGCCACAACGATGCGGCTAATCGCACCAGCCGCTCGGCGCTCCCTTGACTTCCCAGCCATTCGAGTGCTGATCGCAGGTTGCCATGGTCGGCGTCGAGCCGCTCCAACCAGGTGACCCCTGCCGGTCCCGTCAGGTGCGGTTCGGCTTCGACAGCGAGATCCAGGAACAGTGATGCGTGTTTTTCGTTCATGGCCGCCAACTCTCCACTCGCGGCTAGCTGCTCGGTCGCGAATTCGTGGATGGTTTGCAACATAGAAAATCGGGGTGCGGCAGACGCATCCTCGTGGGCCGATTCGTCACGCCGGATGAGACTGGCGTCGTGCAGTGCTTCCAGACCGTCCAGGACCGGGAGCGTGGAATCGAGGCCGTTGCCTGGCACCACCGCTTCTGCCGCCTCGAAAGTCCAGCCGCCGACAAATACCGCTAACCTGCGGAAGAGAACCCGTTCCGCGGGATCGAGGAGATCGTGACTCCAGGCGATGGTCGCGCGGAGGGTCTGTTGTCGCTCGGGCCGGTCTCGCTCACCGCCGGTCAGGAGCGAGAGCCGGCTGTCCAAACGGGCGAGCAGGGCATTCGGAGATAACAATCGGATACGGGATGCGGCGAGCTCGATGGCGAGCGGGAGGCCGTCGAGTCGGCGGCAGATGGCCACAACCGTCGCCGCGTTTTCCTCTGTCAATTGGAAGTGGCTCTGGACCGCACGGGCACGATCAATGAACAGGCGCACTGCCTCCGACGCTTCCGCCACGTCGAGCCTTAGACCGCCACCGGCGGCTGGTAACTCCAGGGTCGGGATAGGAAACTCAAACTCCCCCGAGATGTGGAGAGGGCCTCGACTGGTCGCCAGAATTTGAACCGTTGGACACTGTCCGAGCAGCTCAGCGACCAGGGGCGAGGCGTCAACAACGTGCTCGAAATTGTCAAGGACGAGGAGCAGCTGCTTTGGCCGGAGATAGGTGAACAGCGTCTCTTCGATTGGCTCGCCGGGCACCTCGCGAACCCCGAGGGCTTCGGCTATGGTGGCAGCGACGAGCGTTGACGTGGCAACTGATGCCAGCGCGACAAACCACACGCCGTCGGTGTACGCCTCGACCAGATCTGCCGCGGTGCGCAGGGCGAGCCGGGTCTTGCCAACCCCACCTGGGCCAGTCAGGGTGAGCAGCCGGACCGCGGGCTGTTCAAGCCGGGCGCGAACTTCCGCGATTAACCCTTCGCGGCCAATGAACGGCGTCAATCGGAGCGGCTGATTATGCGATTGCCGGGCCATGCTCTTGAGAGGAGGGAAG
>JAHWJF010000025.1 GCA_019348515.1 Chloroflexota bacterium
ACGTGGACTCACTGATGAAGACCTGAGCGAGACCGTCCGCGATGCCGGTAAGCAGATAAAAGACGAGATACGAGATGTGGCCCATCGCGTCTTCGATGTTGTCGCCGAAGACGAGGAGAAAGACCATGTTGCCGATGAAATGTGCCCAGCCACCATGGAGGAACATGGATGTGATGAGTCCGTGCAGGTCACGCAACTGGGTAATCTCGGCAGGGATAGCCCCCCACTGCATGAAGAAGGCGTCCAGCTGACCGGGCGGGAGCACGAGCTCATACACGAAGACGAGCGCGCAAATCCCGATGATCGTCCAATTGACGAGGGGTTTGATAACCGTTCCGGCATTTTCGTCGCCAATCGGGATCACCGTGTCTTTCCCCCAGCTCTCATCCCTCGCGTGGTCGTTACCTGAGACGCCTACCGGCGATCACCTGGTATCCGGTTTGCATGACAACCTCGTGCGCCCGCGGTCGACTCAGAGACGTCAGGCTCGCGCCGGGCCGTCGACACGGACGCCAATTCTGCCCTGCGGCGACCATTCCGGCGCGATGCGAGTGCGCACATCGGTATCCAGATTGGTAGTCTCCGCAGCGGCGCGCTCGCTAACGTCGTGCCAGCGCTCAGTCAGGCCGGCGCGGGTGTCCGCCCCCGGACGCGGGGCATTCACGAGCCCGTACACCGCACCGATCGCCCCTCCCAGAGCCGCTCCAATGACAAACGCCACCGTGTGCCGTTCTTTCGCCATAGTGGGTCCTCCTCGCGGGTTTGTACCAGTTCCCGCGCTGCTTCGCATGACCCAATCCTGTCAAGCAGGAAGTGGACCGCTGGCGCGCATCGTCCAGGAGGAGATTTGCGATGGGTAAACCTGATCGGTGAGAAGCGTGCGGAACCGGCCGCGGCGCTCGGAGACCGAATCCTCGTCCAACCAGGTGGAGATCAGTTCGAATCCGACGTGGTAGGTGAAGATGTATGCACGCCAGAGAGGATCGGTAATGAAGCGTAGCCGCTGGCGTGCTTCCGCTTCGGTCAACAGCGCATAGCGTTGCAGGTAGCGGACCGCGTCGTCGGCGTCGCGTCCCTCTTCATGGAGAAGTAACGCCGCATTGCCGGGCACCGATCGCAGCACCCGCAGGGCCGCGCCGATCGCTACTTCTCGCTCAGGATCACCTGAGATCCCGGCTTCTGGATAGACCCGCTCCCGCCGAAAGCGGACGAGCTCTTCCGGAGAGAAGATGATCGATTCCGCGACCGTGGCGATGCCCTCCGAGATGAGGCACTCCGGCGTGTTGATGAGCTGCAGGGCGTGTTCGCCCCATCCCTGCTCCGTGTAGAGGCGTTCCTTGAGCGTGTGCTCTGTGTGGTGTCCAGGATATCCCTCATGGGCGAGCAGTTCGGTCAACCGGTAGGCGTAGATCGGGAGATCGGTGTTGAGGTCGACGCGAGAATGACCATCTCCGAGGTACCAGTTGTAGCCGCTCCACGGCTGGTCCTGGACCATGCGGATTTCGATCGATTCGCCCGTGGGAAGATCGACAATCTCCTGGGTTCGCTCGCGCAACTCCGGCAGGACAACATCGACCAGTCGTCGCGCGGTCTCCGGTGGGATCGTGTAGTCTCGCCGCCACGCGATCATGCGCTCAGCGATCGGGCCATTACCGGGTAAGAGCGTCTCAATGTCGGTGATTGCGGCATCGTAGATCGATTCCGGAGTCGCTTGTGGCTCGATGTCGAAGAGGAGGCGGACCTCCTCTCGGTACGGCAGTTCATCCCCCGCGATCCGCCGGGCTGTCGTCAGCATAGCCTCGACCTGCTTGGTCAGATAGTCTTTGCGGCCCTCACCGGCGTCCAGCGCCGGGATACCTGACAGCAGTTCGCGCGCGGCCGCGACGAGTTCGCTCGGCGCTGGCGCCGGATCCGGATCGAGGATCGCGCGCTCGTCAGGCGGACCGAGATACGCGTCGATGAATCCCGGTACGTGGCGTTCAATCCCGAATGACAAACGAGCGTATTCACGGCCGAACGCGTCGAACGACGGTTTCTCCGTCACCGGCTCTGCCCTCCCTGTGGCACGACCTCATCTAGGCTCCATGTCCCAAGTGTGACGCGCCGCCGCGTGCCCGCAAAGGGGCGGCAACGCTTGATGCATGGAGTTCGAGGGCATGCGCGAATCACCTTCCTCGCCGACAATGCAAGGCGAAAAGGGGGCAGCCAAGAGCGTGGAATCCATAGAAACCCAGAACATCATCTTCGTCATCAGCGAGGTGATCGACTTCACGGGTGTCATCATCATCGCGCTTGGCGCGGTCATCGGCGTCCTCCTCTGCGCTCGGGACCTGATCCGCCAGGAAACAGCGGTCAAGGCGTACAGCCACCTCCGGACCTTCCTCGGTCGCTCACTTCTGCTCGGGCTCGAGTTCCTGGTGGCCGGGGACATCATCAAGACGGTCGCCATCGAGCCAACGTTCGATAGTGTGATCGTGCTGGCGATCATCGTTCTCGTGCGGACGGTCCTGAGTCTCAGCATCGACGTCGAGATCGATGGCCGCTGGCCCTGGCAAGCGGCTCAGCAGGTGGGCCTGACCGAGGCCGCGGAGGCCGCCGGCTCAGAGGTGCCGCTTCGTCGGGGAGAGCGCCTGAGACGCTGAGAGGACGGCCGGTTGGCCGCCCTCCCTGAATGCCTGACTTCTCGTGGTGGGACAGCCGGGCCGTAGCGGCAAGGCGGGCCGTGCTTAGTACGTCTCCAGATAGCGATCCCGCTCCCACTGCGATACGTGCTTGCGGAAGTCGTCCCACTCCGCCTGCTGGGCGCTGGTGAGCCGCTCGAAAACATGGTCGCCGAGCGCCTCACGGATGAGCGGATCGGCCTTCATCTCTGCTACGGCCTCGCCGAGCGTCGAGGGAAGGGTCGGGATGTTCCGCCGCTCCAAATCCTCATCCGTGAAGTGATAGAGGTTCTCCTCGACCGGCTCTGACAGCGAAAGCTCGCGCTCGATGCCGTCCATGCCAGCCGCCAGCATCACCGCGAACGCGAGGTACGGGTTGCAGGAGGGGTCCGGGCAGCGCAGCTCGACGCGGGTAGCCGCGGTGTGGCCGCCCCGTATTGCCGGCACGCGGACCAGCGCCGAGCGGTTGGTGCGTGCCCAGGAGACATAGACTGGGGCCTCGAATCCCGGCACCAGGCGGCGGTAGGAGTTGACGAGCGGCGAGAGCACACCCGACATCCCGCGCGCATGGGTGAGGAGACCGGCGATGAAATGTCTGGCCGTTTTCGACAAGCCATAGGGATCGTCTTCGTCCACGAAGGCGTTACCCTTCTTGTCGACGAAGCCCAGGCTCGTATGCACGTGCATGCCGGAGCCGTTGATCCCCTCGATCGGCTTGGGCATGAACGTCGCGTGCAGCCCGTGCTGTTGCGCGGTCGCCTTGAGGACCGACTTGAAGGTGGTCGCCCGGTCGGCCGTGACGATAGCGTCGCCGTACTCGAAGTCGATCTCATGCTGGCCGGTGGCCACCTCGTGGTGGCTGGCCTCGACGTCGATTCCCATATCTTCCAGCGCCTTCACCATGTCCTTACGGACGGTGTAGGCGAGGTCGCTGGAGTAGTCGAAATAGCCGGCGCGGTCGTGCGGAAGTGGCGAAATCTCGTCGCCGTTCTTCTCGAACAGAAAGAACTCCAGCTCAGGGCCGGTCTTGAACGTGTACCCCAGCTCGGCCAATCGCTCAAGTTGGCGCAGCAGGACACCGCGCGGATCGCCCGGAAACGGCGATCCATCCGGGTTATGCACCCAGCAGATGACGCGGGCCGTGGTGTGCTCACCCCTCGTCCAGGGAATGACGGCGAAGGTGGACAGGTCCGGAGTGAGGAACATGTCCGACTCGGCGATCCGAGTGAAACCGGCGATCGAGGAACCGTCGATCCACTGACCGCCGTCGATGACGTGCTCGAAAATGGACGCGGGAATCGTCACGCTCTTGACGTGACCCATCACGTCGGTGAACTGCAGATCGACGAACTCGACGCCTTCCTCTTGCACGCGGTTCAGGATCTCTCGCTTGCTCGGGTTGTCCCCGAGAATCTGCTTGTGCAGCTCCGAGCTGCCAATCGGCTCAGCGACCGCCGCTACCATCGACCAAACCTTCCTTCCACAACCGGATTCGCCCCGGCGCCTGATCCGGAATCCCTCGGGAGATCAGCACCTACCCGTCATCCGAAACAGTTTAAAGAGGACAGAGGGCCGCGTCATCGTGCAGCATGAACGGCTTTCACCACGTGCTTCGTGCATCATGCACAAAGTTTAGGAGAGCGTGCCGGCGCTTCGACCACGTCCGCCTATTTCCTCGCTGCGCGAAACCCACGCGGGGTCCGCTTCGTAAAGAAGTAGAGAACATACGGTGGACCGCCCTTGCTCTATTGGCGCGGTCGGTTCGTGTGGCACTCAGGGAAGGCAGTCTCGCGGGTCGAGCGGGATGATGGGGGGATGAACGAATGAAGCTGGCACGCGCCGGCGCGCTCATAGCGAGTGTCGTATTGGGAGTATCGCTCAGTGTGAGCGCCGTCTCCGCCCAGACGGAGTCCGCCAGCGCGGAGGACGGAAAGTCCGCGTCGGACGCGCCGGCCGAGACGTCCACGGCACCTGAGGTGCCGCTCGGAGCGAATCTGACGCCGCCGCTGGGGGCGCTGCCTCCCGGACCGGCCATCATTTCCGGCCCAGGCTCGGGTCAACCAGGATCGTCTAGCGTCTCGATGGCGCCGGGAACGCTTACGGCGGGCACCGCGCGTGAGGGCGTCAACGCGGTTCGGGCTCCCGAGGCTGCCGCAGCCCCCGCCCCGGCGCCCGAAGCGGAAGCCGCCTCCGAACCGGTGACCGACTCGGCCGTGACCGAGACGAGCGAGACTGTGGTCGCCGACACCGCCGTTGCCACTGCGACTGACCGCGACGCCGACAACTACGCGGATGCGCTGGAGTGGGACCTCGGTCTCGATCCGAACGACGCCGATACCGATGATGATGGCGTGGCCGACGGCGACGAGCCGAACATTTATGGGACATCGCCGACAGTCTTTGATACGGACGGCGATGGCGCCTCCGATGGAGAAGAGCTTTTCGGCATTTTTACCGACCCGCTCGTGTGGGATGACTTCACGGCCGCGAACGGCAGCGGCGCTGTGGCGCAGGAGACAGGCGAAGCCGTCCAGACCTCCGAGTAGCTGTAGGATGAAGTCCTGAGACCCCGCTTCCGTGAGCACGGAAGCGGGGTCCTTTTTTTGAGCGCGGCAGGCGAGGCGCCAATGGGACAGAATGCGACGGTGAACAAGGGAGGCGGGGAGAAGGCATGAAGATTACGGGGGTGCGCGGGTATCCGGTCAAAGTCGGGCACCGCAACCAGTTCATTGTCACGGTCGAGACGGACGAGGGAATCACCGGTGTCGGCGAAGGGGGCATCTCGGGCCGCGAGCTGGCGATGCAAGGGATGCTGGAGCATTTCAGCGGTTTCCTGATCGGTGAGGATCCGCGCCGGATCGAGCACCTCTGGCAGACCATGTACCGGGGCGCGTATTTCGAGGGCGGCAAGATCACCGCGGCCACCATCTCAGCGGTCGACATTGCGCTCTGGGACATCCTCGGCAAGTGGCTCGGGGTTCCCGTCTACCAACTTCTTGGCGGCGCCTATCGTGAGCGCGTGCAATGCTTTGCTACTCCGGGCGTGCTCAACGGCCCTGCCTGTGTGGAGCAGGCGCGGGAGATGGCCAAGATTGGGTGGCGTTACATGCGTTTCGTCCCCGGTATGAGCGACACTGATGGGAACCATCACCGCGGTGACATCTACGAACCATTCGAATCAATTGAGCTGGCGGTACACTGGCTGGCCGAGATTCGCCGGGCGCTGGGCACGTCCGTGGAGCTGTCGATCGATTTCCATCACCGACTGTCGGTCGCTGAAGCGGCGCTCTTCTGTCAGCGCGTCGAGTCGCTCCACCTCCAGTTCGTGGAGGAGCCGATCCGGGCCGAGAGCGCGGAGGCGTATCGGCAGCTCCGGGGTATGACGCACGTCCCGTTCGCGATCGGGGAAGAGTTCTCCAGCAAATGGGCCTTTGCCCCGTTCATCGAGCAGGGGCTGCTGAACTACGCGCGGCTGGACGTCTCGAATGTCGGTGGTCTGACCGAGTCAAAGAAGGTCGCCGGGTGGTGTGAAGCGCACTACATCGACGTCATGCCGCACAATCCGCTGGGACCGGTGACGACTGCCGCGACGATCCACCTGGCGGCGGCGCTCCCGAACTTCGCGCAGCTGGAGTATCAACACCGGCTTGCCGAGGCCTATCCGGCTGACCTTTTTCCAGCCATGCCCGCGCTCGACGGAGACAGCTTCCCGCTACCATCGGCACCCGGGCTCGGAGTCGAATTCGATCCTCGTGCCGCGGCCGACCATGCCTTCGTGCTCTGGGAAGCGCCACATTGGAAAAGGCGTGACGCGAGCTACACCAACTGGTAGTTGATGTCGAGAATCAAGTCAACAGTGGGTGTGGTGCGCGGCGTTCCCAAAGGAACGTGAAGCAGCACCCGTTGCCGTTCGCTACCAGCATCGTTGGCAACGACAGCCGCCATGCCGTGGCACGACCCCTGCAAGGTATGACGTGCGGCCGGAACGTGGCCGCACGGTTTGAGAGGAGTAGGAAAAATGGCCAACAAGGAACTCATTATCACCTGGCTGAATAACGCGCACTCGATGGAGGAAGGGATTGCCCAGGTTCTCGAGAGACACGCCGAGGATGCCAAAGATCAGCCGCAGATGCAGGCGCGGCTGCAACAGCATGTTGAGCAGACCCGGCATCACGCTGAGTTAGTCAAGGGTTGCCTCGAGCGGCTGGGCGAGAGCCCCTCGGGGGTCAAGTCGGGGATGGCCTCCGTCATGGGCGCCGTCCAGGGCATGTCAACAAAGATGGCTGAGGATACGCCGGTCAAGAACACGCTCCACGATTACGGGACCGAGCACTTCGAGATCGCCTGCTACACCTCACTCATGGCCGCCGCTCAGGATCTCGGCGATCAGCAAACAATGACGGTCTGCCAGCAGATTCTGCGTGAGGAGGAGGCGATGGCCGAATTCCTCTTCCAGCAGATCCCGCCGGTAACGGTCCAAATGCTCCAGAAGGAGCACGCGATGGCCAGCCAGTAGGACGGTAGGCAGGGAACGATTCGCCCCTCGGTGAGGTTCAGCAATTCTTGGCAAACGGTGCCGAGCGACTGCCAGCACGGAAGTCGCCGGGGTATTGACAGATCGACACCGAGGGTGTACGTTCACTCTAGCCAAACGCGGAGGGGAGCAATCCCAGAAGCATGAGGCCGGCAAACGCCGACGAGGCTAGCGCGCAAGCGCAAGACTTGTCGGCGTTTTGCTGTGTACTCCGTTTTCATAACTAGCCGCGGCTCGCGGGAAACGGTTAACGTCGCCCGCTCGTCCCTCGCTCCGGGCGCTAAAGAATGTGTTCACGCCGGTTCCCCAGCAGTTCAAACGCTTTAAACCCATTAAACTCTTCAAAGCGCGCTCGCCATTCCGCGATGATGGAACCCGCTCGCCGGCAGACGAATTCGCGGAGATCCGTCGCGATCACTCAGACGGAGCGATAAATGCTCATCTGTCGGCGTCGGCTCCTGGTGACTCCACTTCTGCTCCTGGCTGATTCTTTCGGTCGCGATGATGCTCTCGCGTCTTCAATCGAGCGCGAGCTCGTCGCAAGAGTCGAGCGCGAAGAGGGTCTCGTTCCGCCCATTACCATGGGGATCGCCCGCGTCGTCCTGCGGCCGGGCGTGTCCGCACTGGCCACCACTCCTGACGGCGCGCGCATGATCGTGGTCGAGTCAGGCGTGCTCGCCGTCGCCGTGACCGCCCAAGACCTTGAGTCGTTCACCGCGGCGCATCTCGCCATTTCGGCGCCGCGTCCGGTGGAGGGTGATGAGCTTTTCGTTCCAGCCGGGACGACGGTCACCTTCGGTTCGATCGGTGTATCCCGCGTGCGCAATCCCGGAGGCCGCTCGGTCGTTGCGCTGGACATCGCGGTCTTTCACGAAGAGCCCCGCCCGCTCACACGGGCGTTCACGACCGATGACGGAATCAGCTTTCAGCTCCTGGCCAGCGCCAGTGCCGAGGTCGCTCCTCAGGGCCGGGTCGCGTTGATCCTCGAGCGAGTCCGCCTCGGCGCGCAGACCGAGCTTCCGTTGGACCTCTCGCACGGGTTGACCCTGGCGTACGTCGAGGCGGGGACGATCAAGCTGAGACCCGCCGCGGGCGACGTTTTCGCCGCCCGCGCGGCCGCGTCAGCGCCTTATTCAATGCCTGGCTCGCTGCAGCCGATCTCGGCCGGGGATGAGCGCGGCATCACCGCGGGCGGCACCGTTTTTCTGTCGGTGGGAGCGGAGTGTGCTGTCACAAATGATGCGGCGCGGTCCGCGGATATTCTGACGCTGGCCCTACGGGAAGTGGTCTGACCAAATTAAGGCGTTCCGTCGGTGGTGCGCATTGACAATCGCCGCGCCCCCCTGCTTGAATGACATCACCCAAGCGGGTCGGATCGTCTCCACTCTGAAGCGTGCCACGACGGCAGGGAGGTCATCTCAGGTCAGAATATGACCCTGAATGGCGCCATTGCCGCCCCGTCGGAGAAGACGGGACAACGGCGATGGCAAATCGATTTTTCGTTCGGTGTTGAGCGAGAAAGGAAACGCTGATGACGTTTTACGCACCTACTCGAAATCCATTGATCATCAACCGCCGGCGCCTCATCGGCTTCTTGGGCGGAGCCGTCGCCGCGGGCATCATTACCAGGAGTCAGGCCCTCGCCTACCTCCAGGACTCCTCGGCGAAGACCGGGGTCACCGCCGAGGAATGGAACCCGGAGACGATCAACGCCCTGGCTGGAACGCGGGAAGTCGATACCGCTGCCGAACTTCACGCGGTGGTCCCTGAGTCTACGGAAGGCAGGATTCAGTACTGGAACGTCGGGCCGACCGAAGCGTCGCCGCAAATCACCTGGGACCTGTACGAGGAGTTCCTGGACGCCTTCGCGAGCTACTATCCGAACATCACTCTCGAAAACCAGAATGTCGGCTACAACGACATGCTCGACAAGATCCGGACCGCCGCCGCCGGCGGCGCGGCGCCGGACGTCGCCAAGATGCCGATCCTGTGGGGCGTCGAGTTCGCCGCTCGCGGCGACACGTCCGAGGTCACGCTCGAGGAGTTCGGCTGGACTGCCGACCAGTTCTGGCCGGGCGCCCTCAAGTCAGTGACCTGGGAAGACAAGATTTACGGCGTGCCGACCAACAACGAGACCATGGCGTTCATCTGGAACAAGCAGCTCTTCGCCGATGCGGGGCTGGACCCGGAAACACCTCCGGCGACCTGGGACGAAGTGGTCGCCTACTCGAACCAGATCAAGCAGGAGACGGGCAAGAACGGCTACGGGATGGTTGCCAAGGTCAATGCCGGCAACACTCCATTCCGCTTCATGCCGGTCTTGTGGGCCTACGGCGCCAGCGCGCTCGACGAAGGCGAGGACGACCCGACCTACGACACCACAATGATCAACACACCGGAGGGAATCGCTGCCCTTCAGACCTACTACGACATGTACGTCCGCGACCGGTCGGTACCGACCTCGGCGTTGACCAATACACAGACGGAGAATCAGGATCTCTTCATCGCCGGTGAGATCGCGATGATGATCAGCCACCCGAGCGAGTACGTCGCCATGAAGGACCGGGCGGCCGCGGCCACGGGCGCGGACAAGGAGCGGGCCGATCAGATCGTCGCCAATATGTCGTATGGGTTGATCCCGGAGGGACCGGCGAAGCGAGCAGTCGTCTTCGGCGGCTCCAATGCCCACATCATGTCCGACGCGGCGCACGGGTCGCCCGTCAACCGCGATGCAGCTCGCGCGCTGGTCGCGGCTCTGACTAGTCCCGAATGGTCGCTAAAGAACAACTGGGCCGACTCCAACCCGGCGAATCTGGTTGGATTCGAGACCGAGTGGATGAAGCAGCGCCTGGAGGAGATCGACTTCCTCGAGGTCACGACAGCCATGCTGCCGTACGGTATCCCGTTCCCGGTGGTGCCGGAGTCACCGGAGGTGATGAACATCATCGTCCCGGAGATGCTGCAGAACGCGCTGACCGAGACGATGACCGTCGAAGAAGCGGCAAACGACGCGGCGGAGCGGATCAACGCCCTGATCGCGTCCCGCTAACGCGAGGCGCAAAGAGGCAGGCTGGCCGGGTGGGGTTCCACCCGGCCAGCGCTCCGTTCCTGCCAAGGAGCTGTCATCTCCATGGCTATCGCTAAAGCCCCAGCCCTCGCCAGAGGGCGAGAACCCGTTGCCAAGCCCGTGCGGGAGACGTTGCTGCACCGCATCAACCGGCATCGGGCGGACTACCTCTATGTCCTGCCGGCGCTATTGGTGATGCTTGTCGTCATTGGATACCCCCTCATCTACACCGTCTGGTTGTCTTTTCATGCCACACCGCCTCGCACCGGCGAGTGGGCGTTCAACGGAGTACAGAATTACCGGGACATTCTGAGCGATCCGCGGTTCTGGCGCGTCACCATGAACACGAACTATTGGACCGTCGGGTCGACGCTTTTCGCATTCATCCTGGGCTTTGGCGCCGCACTCGCCTTGCACAACCCCTTTCGAGGCCGAGGCGTAGTACGGGCGCTGCTCCTGATTCCCTGGGTCATCTCCGCCGTCGCCGCGGCCTATGTCTGGCGTTGGATCCTGCATAGCGACTACGGCCTGGTCAGTGGCATGCTCATGTCCTGGGGGGTCATCGACCGCCCGCTGGTGCTGCTCGATTCCAAGACCTACGTCATGCCGACGTTGATCGCGGTAAACGTCTGGAAAGAGTTCCCGTTCGTGATGGTCATGCTCACGGCGGGCCTGCAGACGGTGCCAGAGGGGTTGTTGCGTGCCGCCCGTATCGACGGGGCAAGCACCTGGAATCAGTTCCGCCATGTCACGATCCCACACTTGAAGGGCGTCATTCTGATTACGACGCTGCTCCTCTTCGTCATCAATCTCAATTCGTTCACGCTCGTCTGGCTGATGACGGGCGGGGGTCCGGCCAACGCCTCGCAGCTCTGGATTACGGAGATCTACAACATCGCGTTCCGGACTTTGCAGTACGGCCCGGCCTCCGCGTTCTCGGTCATCCTCTTCATCATCATGCTCGCGCTCGGGTACTTCTACGTGAAAGCCTTGACGGCGAACGCGCCCCGGCGGGAGGGATAAGCGAGATGGCGAGCTCTCGCCGCGGTTTCAGTGTCCTCGATCTGGCGCGCTGGCTTTTCCTGGCGTTCCTGCTGGCCTTCACCGCGCTCCCGATGTTCTGGATGTTCTCGACGTCGATCAAGACCGAGTTCGCCTCGATCCAGCAGCCACCGGTCTGGATTCCGGCCGAGCCAACGTTCGAGCAATACACGACGCTTCTTTCGCCGGCGAACCGCACCGGTCAGCAGTTCCTCGGGTATCTGAAGAACAGTATCTGGGTGTCCACCGCGACGACCGTGCTCGGCGTGCTGGTGGCTGTGCCCGCGGCCTACGCATTCTCTCGCTTCAGTTTCCCGGGGCGAGAACCACTCTTCTTCTCCGTGCTGGTGCGAAACATGTTTCCGGTCGTTGTCTTCCTGATCCCGCTCTTCATCCTGATGAAGTTCTTCGGGCTGATCGACACCCACTTGTCGCTGATCCTCACGTACCTCACGTTCGGCCTGCCGCTTTCGATCTGGCTCCTCAAGGGCTTCTACGACAACATCCCGGCTGAGCTGGAGCGGGCGGCACGGATCGACGGGGCGACCCGCTTCCAGGCGTTCTGGAAGATCATCTTGCCCCTCTCGACACCCGGGCTGGTGGCAACCGCAATCTACGCCTTCATTCAAGGGTGGAATGAGTACGTCTACGCGCGGACGTTCATCAACTCCCAGGAGTTGATGACCATGCCCGTTGGCCTGGAGAAGTTCTTTACCGAATACGCTTCGAACTGGCCGGGGCTGATGGCGGCCTCATTCATCATGAGTGTCCCGGTGGTAGTGCTCTTTCTCGTTTTGCAGCGGCACTTTGTTCGCGCCCTCACCGAAGGGGCGGTCAAGCATTAGCGTCGCGGCAGTGGAGCAGAAACCGTCTCCACCGGTGTTTTTCGCCACGCCGGCCGAGTTTGGCGCTTGGCTCGAAGCGCGGCATTCGCAAGCGACGGAGCTCTGGGTTGGCTTTCACAAGAAGGGCTCCGGCCTGCCGAGCATGACCTGGCCGGAGGCCGTGGACGAGGCACTCTGCTTTGGCTGGATCGACGGAGTTCGCAAATCGATTGAGGAAACGAGCTACGTCATTCGATTCACGCCTCGCAGGGCCGGTAGCACCTGGAGTGCACTGAACATCCGACGCGTGCAAGATCTCCAAGGCGCGGGCAGACTGCACCCTTCGGGGCTCAAAGCCTTTGCAGAGCGGAGTGAGGAAAAGTCGGGCATCTATTCATACGAGCAGCGGGACGGCATCGAGTTCGACGACGCCTACGAGAGGCAATTCCGGGCCAACGACGCCGCGTCGGAATTCTTCCAGGCTCAGGCAGCGTCGTACCGCAAAGCCGCAATCTGGTGGGTCGTCGGCGCGAAGAGGGAAGAAACCAGACAGAAGCGTCTGACTTCCCTCATTGAGGATTCTGCCGCACAGCGTAGGGCGGCATCGTTGACGCGTCCGTCGGCGCGAACGCCGATCACGTAGCGAAGTAGCAAAGGGAAAGCGACATGGCGGGTGTGGCGCTGCGCGAAGTGACGAAGACTTACGGGGACGTTGTCGCCGTCGATCGCGTCACCCTCGAAGTGGACGATGGGGAGTTTGTCGCCCTGGTCGGACCATCCGGGTGCGGTAAAACGACGACGCTCAACCTCATCGCAGGGTTGATCGACATCACCGCCGGAGAGATCTTGCTGGGCGACCGCGCGATCAACAATCTTGATCCGAAGGATCGCGACCTGGCGATGGTCTTCCAGAACTATGCGCTCTACCCCAACAAAACCGTTTTCGAGAACCTCGCTTTTCCCCTCCGCATGCGGAAGGTCGCCAAGCCCGCGCTTGATGAACAGGTGAAGCGGACCGCAAACGTACTGAGCATCGAACACCTGCTCGATCGGCATCCGCGTCAGCTTTCTGGAGGGCAGCAGCAGCGAGTAGCGCTCGGCCGCGCACTCGTTCGCAATCCGCAGGCGTTCCTCATGGATGAGCCGCTCTCCAACCTGGACGCCAAGCTGCGGGTCCAGATGCGTGCTGAGCTCAAGCGGTTCCATCAGGAGTTGAACGCGACAGTGATCTACGTCACGCACGACCAACTCGAGGCGGTGACAATGGCTGACCGCATCGCGGTCATGCACCTTGGAGTGCTGCAGCAGTACGCCACACCGGACGAGATCTACAACCGGCCGCTCAACACCTTCGTTGCTGGCTTCATCGGCAGCCCGGCGATGAATTTGCTACGCGGTCGAGTAACGACGCACGAGGACCATGCGGCGATCGCCGGCGACGGTGGGTGGCTGCTTCCGCTGGACGATGGACCCGGACGCCGCGCGCTGTCGAGCAGTACCGGGCAAATCATCGCTGGTGTGCGACACGGGCATATTCTGCTCTCCCTGACGCCTGAGGCTGGCTGGATGGAAGGCCGCGTCTACACCGTCGAGCCAACGGGTGACCTCACGTACGTCCATCTCAAGCTGGGAGATCATCTGTTAGTTGCCAGCAATCATGCCCATTTCCGCGCCGACCCGGACGCTCCGATCTGGATCATGTTCGACCAAGATCACCTCCATCTCTTTGACGCGGAGACGGAACAGCTACTCGAGGATGCCGGGATGCCGTTGCGCGTGAGCGCACGACGCGAAGCGGCTGCCGTGTAGCGGGCTATCAGCCGTTCGCTATCAGCTATCAGTCGAAGACGGCAAGACGGCAAGACGGCAAGACGGCTCGAAGAGTCGTAAGTCGTCAGACGACCTTGGCCGATAGCTGATAGCCGATAGCCAGAAGCTGATAGCCAGTTGTGTAGGAATGGTGCGAATCACCCGGGTCAGCACGGCCGTCGTGCAGGGAAACTTGCCCTGGGTGCTGGTGAAAATCGAGACCGACGAGGGTATCACCGGCCTCGGTGAGGCGTACTGTGGCGTTGGTGTGGCTGAGCTCGTGCACAAGGCCGCGCCGATGATCATTGGCGCGAACCCGCGCAACATCGGCAGGCTCTGCGACATGATGATCCGCTGCCCCTCCGGCGAGGGCTCACTCGCCCGTGCCACCGTGGCCGCCGTCACCGGTATCGAGATCGCGCCATGGGATCTCGTCGGCCGGGCATTGAATACGTCCATTTACAATCTGTGCGATGGCCGCTTCCGCGACCGCATTTGGGTCTACGCTGAT
>JAHWJF010000347.1 GCA_019348515.1 Chloroflexota bacterium
CGGTTCACCGGGCTGCGGTGGGTGCGGCGGCTCAGGCGGCGGCTGCGGTGACTGCGGTGGCTCTTGTGTCGACATGTGGTTCCTCCCCCATCGGCGCGGAGCCTACGGTCGATACCCGCGCCGGACCCGGCCGAACCCCGGACCTGCGGCTCGGGGCGCCGGTAGCGTGGTGGGCATGCTCTTCGGTCGCGACACGGTGCGGATGCCAACACCCGACGAGGCGCTGCCCGGCCGCGAGGAACGCATCTTCCCGGTGCCCGCCACCCACGAGGTGCTCGGGACGCCGATCGAGCCGCCGTTCCCCGACGGGCTGGAGCGGGCGGTGTTCGGCCTCGGGTGCTTCTGGGGCGCCGAGCGGGTGTTCTGGCAGACCGACGGGGTGTACACGACCGCCGTCGGCTACGCCGGCGGGTACACGCCCAACCCGACGTACGAAGAGGTGTGCTCCGGGCGCACCGGCCACACCGAGGTCGTCCTCGTCGTGTTCGACCCGGCGGTCGTGTCCTACCCGATGGTCGCCCCCGCCGGGGCGCGGCCGGAGATGTTTCCGCTCAGTGGCGCGGGGAGCGACGCGGCGCTCTTCGGCTGGCCGGAGGTGGTCGACAGCGCCAATGTCTGGGGATACCGCTCAGTCGCCGTGCCGGGAACGGTCGCGGGGCTGGCCCTCGCCCTGGAGCGCTGGGGGACGATCTCGCTCGCCGAGGCGCTGGCGCCGGCGATCCGGTGGGCTGAGGCAGGCGTCCCCGTGTTCTGGCACACTACGCTGATGATCGCCAGCGATCTCGGGACGTTGAAGCATTTTCCCGCCACGGCGGCGATTTTTCTCGACCCGGACGGTAACCCGCCGGTCACCGATGATCAGACCAATCCTTACCTGCTGCGTCAGGAGGACCTGGCGCGGACCCTGCGCGCCATTGCTGCTGATGGCCCCCGCGTGATGTACGAAGGAGCGGTCGGGCAGGCCATCGCCGACGACCTCGCCGCCAATGGCGCTCCCTTTACCCGCGATGACTTCGCGTCGTACCAGGCGCGGACCGCCCCGGCGCTCTCGACGACCTACGGAGCATCCGAGGTTCATACCCTCGGCGGTGGAACGGGTGGCACGACCCTGGTCGAGAGCCTGAACATTCTGTCCGAGTTTGATCTGAGAAATCTCGGGTATCACACCCCGCTCGCCCTGCACCGCATGGCCCAGGCGTTCCGCGCGGCCTTTGCCGACCGTTACGCGTGGCTGGCCGACGCAACACAGATCGAGATTCCGGTCGACCTCCTCACGGGCCAGGAGTACGCCCGCGAGCGGGCAGAGAGCCTGACGGCGGAGCGCCTGGAGCTGATTCCCGCCGCGACCGCCGAGCGGACCGGCGTACGGCACGGACTGGAAACATCAATCCCCGATTACGTCGCGAGCGCGGCACCGGGGCAGATGGCGGACGGCTCCACGACTCACCTCAGCGTGATGGACCGCGATGGGATGGCGGTCTCCTGCACCCAGACGCTCCTCTCGCTGTGGGGAAGCCGGGTCACGACTCCGGGCACCGGGGTGCTCCTGAACAATGGCATGATGTGGTTCGATCCCGAGCCAGGGCGACCGAACTCGGTCGCTGCGGGCAAGACGCCCCTCTCGAACATGGCGCCGGTGGTTCTGGCACGGGACGGTCGGCCGTGGGCCTCGCTGGGGGCCAGCGGCGGGCGACGCATCATGAACTGCAATGCGCAGCTCGTCATGAACTTCACAGACTGGCGCCTGGCCGCGCAACCCTCCATCAACGCGCCCCGCATCGATTGCTCGACCGTCGAGACGCTTCTCAGCTGGCGCTTCCCGGCGGAGACGGTCAAGGCCCTCCGTGCCATGGGGCACCGCGTTGGCATCCGCGACGAGCGCCTCTTCACCGGCGGCTTCGCCTCGCCGGCGGCCATCCGCCGCACACCTGACGGCGTCTTCGACGGCGGCGCCGATCCGTACTATGCGCCGGCCACGGCGCAAGCGGCGCATGGAGTCCTGGAGCGGTAACGGGGTGAACGGGGTGATGGGGCGATAGAAAGCCCCCGAGGGCGTGCATCGCGTGACTCATGCTGGAGCCATTATCAAACTAAAATGCCCATTTAGTATTGATAATGTAGCGGCTAACCATACGTAGCTATGACAAACCACACCGACCGGTGCTCGAAGGCATAGTATGGCTGCTGCGCACTGGTGCTCCCTGACGCGACCTGCCCGGACGGTTCGGCAAGTGGCAGACGCTGTACAGCCGGTTCCAGCGTTGGCAACAGGACGGGATCTGGGATCAGGTGATGTCTGCGTTGCAGCGGCAGGCGGACGCGGCTGGTAACCTCGACTGGGCGCTGCACCTCGTCGCCAGCACCGTGGTCCGGGCGCACCAGCACGCGGCCGGGGCAACGGGGGGATGTGGCGGGGGAAGCGCTCGGACGAAGCCGTGCGGCTTCTCGTCAAAGCTCCACTTGGGGGCCGAGCGCGGGGGCCAGCCGCTGATCTTGGTGCTGACCGGGGGCGAACAGCACGACCAGCCGATACTGCCCGCCCTGATGGAGCGCGGGGCAGTCAAACGCCTAGGACGGGGCCGACCTCATCCCCGGCCCCACGCGGTGGTCGGCGACAAGGGGTACAGCAGCACGAAGGTACGGCACTACCTGCGGGGTCGCCAGATCACCGCGGTCATCCCGAAAGGCCGACCAAGGGCCATTAGCCAGGTTCGACCGCGAGACGTACCGCGAGCGCAACGTCGTGGAGCGCATGATTAACCGGTTGAAGCAGTTCCGACGGGTGGTGACCCGCTACGAGAAGCGTGCCGCTAACTATCTGGGCATGCTCACGGTCGAGGCCATCCTCCTCTGGCTGTAGTCTCGAGTCCCGGCGCCGGGGTGTCGCGGGATGCGCTGCGCGGGGTGTCGTCAGCGGCTCATGGAAGGAGGGCGGCGATCAGGCTGTCGGCCAGCCAGCGCTCGTATCGCTCCCCCGTCCAGCCGCGCTCGACCCTCAGCAATCGGTGCACGTCGGCGCTCGTGAGCATCCACACGATGTCTGCCCCGTCGTCCACGGTGAGCCCGCCCCTCAGCGGCCCCTTCTCTGCCACCCAGCCTACCACCCTCGTCATGTTGCGCAGCCGCTCCTCTTGCAGCTGCCGGTACAGCTCAGCAATCTCGGGGTCCACCGAGGCGGCGCCACGCACCACGTCGAAGATCGGGCCCGCCCGCTCCAGGATCCCGCGGATACCCTGCGCCATCATCTCCAGCTGCCGACGTTGATCCGGCTCGTCGCGCATCCGCTGCGGCTCTGGGCGCTCTAGCACCCCCACCGGCTGTTCGTCACCGCCGATCACCAGGTCTAGTAAGGCCGCCAGGATCGCGCGTTTGTTGCCAAAGGCGACGTACACCGTCTGCGCCGTGACCCCGGCCTCCTGGGAGATGGACGCGATGGTGGTCGCGACGTAGCCGCGGGCCAGGAACTGACGGCGAGCTGCCTTCAGAATGCGCCGGCGCGTCTCTCTCGCCTGTTCCTGTCGGATGGGGGATTCGTAGCGGCGACGGCCCTTGACTTCACCTGACATTCGCATTACCATGACTTCAATCAATTTATCGAAACACTATCAAAAAGGAGGGTCAGATGTCAACCCACGGGGAGACTCTGGAAACGGCTGCGCTAAACCGGGAGCTCTTTCGTCGGATCGTCGAGGAAGGCTTTAGCCAGGGCAACCTGGCCGTGATCGACGAACTGATCTCGCCCCACCATCAAGAGCATCAGCCCGGCATGGGGCCGGGTCCGGAGGGGGTGAAGGGGGCGATTGCTTACCTGCGCTCGGTGTTCCCGGATTTCACTCTGACCGTCGAGGACATGACCACCGACGGGGACAAGGTCTGGGCGCGCCTCAGAGCTCGGGGCACGCAACGGGGCCCGCACATGGGGATGCCACCGACGGGCAGGCCCATCGAGATCGACGTGATCGACATCTGCCGCTTTGAGAGCGGGAAGATGGTCGAGCACTGGGGGGTTCCGGACAGGTTCACCCTGTTGGATCAGCTCGGTCTCCTCCCGGCTCCGCAGCCGGCGACCGGCTAGACCCGGCTGCGACGCCGGCAGACCGAACGCCCCGATGGGTGATTCATCAATGGTCGGACCAGGGCGGGTTCTCAGGGTTTGCAAACAGGCCCTTGCCCTAGTTCACTACCAGTTTGAAGTCATCCACCCCTTCATGGATGGAAATGGCCGGGTCGGCCGGTTGCTTATCGCCTTACAACTTCGGGAACAAGGAATCTACCGCAGCCGCTGCTCTACCTCAGCGCGTATTTCGAGTCTTGTGACGCGTATCGCGATCATCTGCTCGCCGTCA
The DNA here is from genome assembly GCA_019348515.1 of Chloroflexota bacterium. Classification (GTDB taxonomy): domain Bacteria; phylum Chloroflexota; class Chloroflexia; order Thermomicrobiales; family UBA6265; genus JACCXM01. Next base: position 4,347 of record JAHWJF010000347.1, read on the forward strand.
GCCGCTCCGCCAATTGGACCGAGTGGATCGATTTCTTCCTCAAAGGTGTGGCCGGGCAGTCGATCGATACGGCTGAACGGTCATACCGTCTCCTGGACCTCCTGCCGCGCTATCAGTTCTGGGCGCTCTCGGCAAGTTGGTCAGGGAATCCTGCCAAATTGGTTGAGTTGGTGTTCGTGCGGCCGGTGATTTCTATCGCCGATGTCGAGGCATGGTTGGAAGTGACGCAACCGGCAGCGAGCAGACTCGTCGGGCAAATGGTAGATACCGGGATTCTTATCGAGGTGACAGGTCGCCAGCGAAACCGCCAATTCGCCGCGCGTGAAATCCTGGAGATCGTCAG
>JAHWJF010000348.1 GCA_019348515.1 Chloroflexota bacterium
GTGCTGCAGGAAGCATATCCCAAGGCCAGGCGCAAGCGATTCATCAGGACAGACACCTGGAACTTCAGGATAACGACAGCGACACCTAGCATCCTACCTTGCAAGTGTCGTTAGTGTCGTCCGACCCGCATAACTGTCGCGATTGGGCGCTCTATGGCGAGTACTGTCATTAGACGCGCCGCATGCCACTGATTGGTTGACCGCACGGCAATCATCTGATACCATGGAGTCAACGAGTTGCCCGCATGTTGACTCGTAGGAAACAGAGCCGGGCGGGACCCCACCGACTCAGGCAGAGGTGCGAGCGGCGATGGGACATCTGGGCGCGGATTTCGGTGGTCTACTCAAGGCGATGCGCGAGGCGCGGCGAATCTCGCAAAGCAAGTTGGCGGAGCGGGCGGATTTCGATCACAGCTATGTCAGCCGCTTGGAAAGCGGCGCGCGGATGCCAACCCGCGACGCGGTTGAGCGCCTGGGCGCCGCGCTGACCTTGTCTCAATCCGAAGAGGATGGGCTTTTGGCGGCCGCCGGCTTCCTTCCCCGCGATGTCTCGAGTTTGCTCTCAGACGAGCCGGTGCTGGGCGAGGTTCTCGATCTCCTACAGAACGACTCCGTCCCAGCCGAGTATCGGGACAACATCCGACAGGTGTTGCGGCTCTTGACAGAGCAGGCACGGTTCGCCGTACGGCCGCTCCCGCAGTCCGGGCTTAGTGGAGTTGCCGCCTGACGGCTCGGAGCCGAGTTAATAAGGAAGCCGCGGGCGCTCGTGCGTCCGCGGTTTGCGTTCTAGGGGATTCTTACCTACTGGGGGCGTACCGGTCTTTCGAAAGTGACGGTAGTCCTATAGGATGTTCGATACCGCGATGCGAAGTTGCCCGACCCCGCTTTGGTTGACGCTCAACGATGACGAGTAGAGCACCCGGAGGTCGACTTGGCAGAATTCGCCCACCTTCATCTCCATACGGAGTACTCGCTCCTGGATGGCATGGGTCGATCGAAGGAGTACGCCGCCCGTGCCGGGGAGTTGGGGATCCAGCACGTTGCGGTCACGGACCACGGCGTAATGTACGGCGCCATGGAGTGGTACCGCACAGCCACCTCCGCGGGCCTTCACCCAATCGTGGGCGTCGAGGCTTACCTGGCTGAAGGGAGCGCTCGCGCACGCGAGCGGAAGTCGTACCACCTGCTACTTCTGGCGGAGAACGAAACCGGGTACCGAAATCTCCTGAAGCTCTCGACGCTCGCTCAGCTCGAGGGCTACTACTATCGGCCACGAATGGATCTGGAGATGCTTGCCGAATACGGCACCGGGATCATCGCTACGTCTGCTTGTCTTGGCGGGCCGGTTGCGAATAACTTCCTCCACAACCGCCCAGAGGCCGCACGAGATTACGCCGGAAAGCTCGCTGAGATTTTCGGGCCCGGCCGGTTCTTTATCGAGCTTCAAGATCATGGATTAGTCGACCAGGTTCGTGTTAATGGAGACCTGATCGCTCTCGCCCGGGCACTGGACCTGCCGCTCGTGGCAACCAACGACGTGCACTATTGTCGGCAAGAAGACGCGCCGGCTCAGGATCTTCTCGTCTGCATCCAAACCAACTCCACGCTCAACGATCCCAAGCGCCTGAAGTCTGAAAGTGACCAGCTTTTTCTCAAGAGCCCGGAGGAAATGAGTCGGGTATTCCAGGATGTGCCCGAGGCGATTTCGAACACACTGAGAATCGCCGAAATGTGTTCACTCGATCTCGATTTTCGTGGGTACCACCTTCCGGAGTTCCCAATTCCCGACGGATCCACGCCAGATGCGTATCTCGAGGCGTTGTGTCGTGAGGGTCTACTCCGGCGTTACGGCCACGTAACGGGAGACGTAGCGGCGCGAATGACGTATGAACTCGACGTGATCAAGGGCATGGGGTTTGCCAACTACTTCCTCGTCGTGTGGGATTTCACACGGTTCGCCCGAGAACAGGGAATCCTGGTCGGGCCCGGCCGGGGCTCTTCCGCGGGCAGCATCGTGACCTATGGACTCGGTATTACCGCACTCGATCCGCTCAAATACGACCTCATTTTCGAGCGGTTTCTGAATCCTTCCCGGATTTCGATGCCCGATATCGATATCGACTTCGCCGACGACCGGCGTGCAGAAGTCATCGACTACGTGGTGTCGAAGTACGGAGCAGACAGGGTTGCTCAGATCGTGACGTTCGGCACCCTAGCGGCCAAAGCCGCGGTTCGCGATGTGGGAAGAGCAATGGGTCGCTCATTCGCGGAGACCGATCGCGTCGCCAAACTGATCCCGGTCGGGCCTGGTATTACGATCGAAAGCGCCCTCACAAAAGTGCCCGAGTTGCGGTCGATGTACGACGCCGACGATTCGGTTCGCGAATTGATCGATTCCGCTAAGAAAGTTGAAGGCATCTCTCGACACGCGTCCACTCATGCTGCCGGGGTGGTTATTTCACGAGACCCATTGGTCCAGCACGTTCCACTGCAGCGGGCTGGCGGCAAGAGCGAAGGCGACGTGACGACCCAATATCCGATGGCCCAGCTCGAGGACCTGGGGCTTCTGAAGATGGACTTTCTGGGGCTGCGCACGCTGACCGTCCTCGGCAAGGCCGTCTCGCTCCTGCACGCCGCAGGTCACGACATATCCCTTGAGACAGTTCCCCTTGAAGACCCCAAAGCGTACGAACTTCTACGAAAGGGAGAGACAACCGGGATCTTTCAACTCGAGGGCGGTACCACGTCCCGCATGACCGTCGAGGTCGCCCCGGGGCAATTTGATGACTTGATCGCTCTCATGGCCCTGATCCGGCCCGGGCCGATGGCGATGGCGCCGGACTATATCTCTCGCAAGCACGGCCGCACGCCTATCGAATATATCCACCCAGAGGTAGAACCAATTCTGAGTGAAACGTACGGCGTCGCGCTCTATCAGGAGCAGGTCATTCGGATCGCAAACATTCTCGCCGGTTTCTCAATGGCGGAGGGTGATGGTCTGCGGAAAGTGATGGGCAAGAAGCTTCCGGAGGAAATGGCGAAGTACAAAGACCGATTCATCTCCGGGTGCGGCGAACGGGGAATAGCGAAGCGACTTGCGGCAGACATCTTCGCCATGATAGAGCGTTTTGCGGGCTACGGGTTCCCGAAGGCGCACAGCGCCGCATACGCCGTCATTGCCGCCCAGACAGCGTATTTGAAGGCGAATTTTCCTGTTCAATTCATGGCCGCGCTCCTCTCATCGGAACTCGGGAACACGGACCGTATCGTCGCCCTGATGGCGGAATGCCGGCGTGCGGGGATCGCGGTCCTCCCGCCCTGCATCAACCGCAGCGAGGTCGAGTTTGGGGTTGAGAAATCCGATGACGGTACCGCCGCAGTCCGTTTCGGGCTCGCGGCGGTGAAGAATGTCGGCGCTACCGCCGTCCGATCGGTCGTGGAGACTCGCTTGGCTGAGCCGAATGGCCGGTTTGGCAGCCTTGCTGCTTTGTGTGGGGCCATCGACTGGTCGATCGTGAATCGGCGAGCAATCGAATCACTGGCGAAGGCTGGCGCGCTCGATGAGCTTGGCGGTCGAGGTGGCGTGCTAGCGGCCCTGGAGGGAGCAATCGCGGCCGGACAGAAACGTCAGCGAGCCAGTTCACGCGGTCAAATGGATCTCTTTGGCGCCAGCTCTGACGAGGGCGCCGCTCCCGCCCCGGTCATGTCGACGACGGACGTTTCCTCTCGAGAGATATTGGAATGGGAAAAAGAACTGCTTGGCACCTACATGAGCGATCATCCACTGGCCGCGATCTTGGAGTCCGTACGGCGTGGTCCCGATGGCCAATCGTTCTGCGAGATCGCGCAACTCGAGGAGCGCGCAGTTGGCGGGACCGTGCGCTTGCTCGCGATGGTCGCCGGTGTGCGGCGCATCATTACGAAGACAGAACGATCGATGGCCGTCGTCACGCTCGAAGACCTATCCGGACGCGTGGAGCTGGTGCTCTTTCCAGACGCGTTCGAGCGCCTCTCAGAGCATGTCAAGGACGGAGCGGTTCTCGACGTGCGAGGCCGACTTGATCGCCGAGGAGAGACGATCCAGATCGTGGGGGAGTCGGTCTCCCCCGATCTTCCAGCGGGTCAATTAGACATTTCCGATCCGGACGAGATTCTCATCACCTTTCGACGTGGCGCGGACTCCTGGTCTGAGATCAAGGCGATGCAGCAGGTCGACGAAATTCTGCGGCGCCACGAGGGACTCAACCCCGTTCTCATCGAAGTACCGGCGGTCTCAGGGATTGCCCGTCAATTGAAAAGCCGCACCCGCAGTGCCGACTGGTCCACGATCCTGGAAGCGGAGTTATGCGCGGTGCCGGGAGTTGCGGCGGTAGCCCTAGTGAACGCTCAACCAGCTCGACTCGCGTCATAGTTATTCGGATCGGTCGCGAGAGGAAAGCCAGTCGAGGATCCGAGATCTTGGCCAACAGTTCAGAATCTGATCCGGCTTTAGCCAGGCTTTTCTGGCCATGGCTATGCCGAAGTCCATTGACGAGAAGCCCGATGGATGATGCGCGTCGCAGTTGATCGTGATCAGGCAGCCCGCGCTGCTGGCTCGCTGGGCTAACTTCGGTTCAAGATCGAGGCGAGCCGGATCGGCGTTGATCTCCAAGGCGGTTCCAGTCCGCGCGGCGACTGCAAATACCCG
>JAHWJF010000349.1 GCA_019348515.1 Chloroflexota bacterium
ATAGATATGCCCGCCAACTCAATCGGGCTAAGATCTTGGCAGAACCTGGCGGGTTGTCGTCCTTCCACCGCCCTCGGGCTGTCGGTTGCGGTTGCGCTTCCCGCTCCCTAGAATCGAGCGATGGGTGACATGAGCGGTGTCTAGCGGGGACCCACGAAGGGCGGCAAGGAACACCCCTCCGTGGCACCGCCGGGTGGCTGTGATGCCCCGAACTGGGCCACAGAGCCGCGCTCGTCCAGCTCGACGAACACACCAGCGGGGACTGGCTCAGCGGAAGGAGCGCATCGATGATTCCGACGGAGACCTTCGGCAGGACCGGTCATCGGAGTACCCGCGCCATCTTCGGCGCGGCGGCGTTCAGCTCCGTGACACAGGCGGAGGCGGACCGCACGGTTGAACTGCTTCTTCACTTCGGAGTCAACCACATTGACACCGCCGCCAGCTATGGCGACTCGGAGCTCCGGCTTGGTCCCTGGATGGAGCGGCACCGCGCTGACTTCTTCCTCGCCACGAAGACGGGCGAGCGGACCTACCAGGCCGCGTACGACCAGATCCGCCGCTCCCTGGAGCGTTTGCGCGTCGATCAGGTGGACCTCATCCAGCTCCACAACCTCGTCGACCCCGCCGAGTGGGAGACGGCGCTCGGGCCGGGCGGGGCGCTGGAAGCGGCGATCCGGGCTCGTGAGGAGGGGCTGGTGCGCTTCATCGGCGTGACCGGCCACGGCACGACGGTGGCCGCAATGCACACGCGGTCCTTGGAGCGATTTGACTTCGACGCCGTGCTGCTGCCCTACAACTACCCGATGATGCAGAACCCGAGCTACGCCGCCGACTTCGAAGAGCTCGTTGCTCTCTGCGACCAGCGGAGGGTGGCGGTGCAAACGATCAAGGCCATCACGCGGGCGCCGTGGGGCGACCAGCCGCAGACGGCCGCCACCTGGTACGAGCCCTTGCGAGACCCGGGCGCCATCGACCGCGCCGTGCACTGGGTCCTCGGCCGGCCCGGCATGTTCCTGAATACGGTCGGCGACATCGCGGTTCTGCCTCTGGTGCTCGATGCCGCTGCCCGCTTCCGAGAGCGGCCGTCCGAAGAGATGATGCGAGAGATCGCCGAGCAGCATTCCCTGGAGCCGCTGTTCGTCTGAGAGGCAGACGGTGCCGCGCCCATCATCCGTCGCCGGAACGACGGCCTCGTGTCGTCGGTCGATGATCGCAGGGACAGAGCGAAGGCGAACTCAGCGAGCCTCACCGTCTCATCATCCGTGACCGTCCCCCGAAAACTGGTCTACAAATCATGAGAGTCCTCGACGGAATTGACTTGCCCCACCTACTGGGATGATTTTGGGCCGCGCGACCGCGCTACGGTGTGAATGCAGTTTCCAGATCGAGCGGGAAGATCGGGCGGCGGATGTGGCGGTAGGGGAAGCGTTGGAGATCGACGCTGCCTAGACCCGGGGTGTCGGCGTAAACGGCGTGTTTGGCGATGGGTCCGAAGCCACCACGCCAGCGCACCGCCGCTTTCACGACGAGGATGTGCTGCCGGACGGGATCGATCCCGACCGATTTCAGTTGCTGCTGGTCACCGGGCATCGATTTGCGCGTCGTCAGCACCAGATTGACACCACCGCAGCGCAGGACCGCCGTCGGGCCCATGTCGACCGGAACGCCCGCGTTCTCGGGACCCTCGTGAATCCACTGCCCATCGCAGAGAAGGCGCACACGCCCCGTGACCGGCACCGGGTCACCGTGCAAGCGGTCGGTCTTGCCGCCGACCGCCACCTGGATCATCCCGCCAACCCCGGCGTCGAACGCCGCCCGTGCCGCCTCCGCATCAGCGATCACGATGGTCGCCTCTCGCGCGTCCTGCGCCAGCAGCTCGGCCAAGAGCACCGTGCCGTCCCCGGGTGTGCCGCCGCCGATGTTATCGCCGACGTCGACCAGCATCACCGGCCCCTCCGGAAACGCGATAGCCTCCGCCACGGCCTCCGCCGGCGGGGTGTTGCGCACGATCATGTCGTGGCGCAGCGACCATGCTAGCGTCGCCAGCTCGTCCGCCAGCCGACGCGCCGCCGCCGGGTCATCGTCGGTGGTGACCAGGAGCCCGATGCCCGCCTCCGGCACGTCGGCGTAGGCGAACCCGCCGGCTACGGTCACGGTAATCGCCTCGCCGGAGCGCTCCATCTCGTGGGCTCGCTCGAAGAGGGTCTTGAACGGACCCTCGCCCGTGGCGATCGCCTGCGGCACTGGCATTAGCGGTGGTTTGGCGAGGGCCATCGTCGGCCGGATCTCCCCTTGTATGGTGCGCACCAGGAGATCGACCGCCTCCCGCGCGCGCTCCGCGGCGTCGACATGCGGATAGGTGTCGTAGGTGGTGATGACGTTTACCCGGTCAACCATCGCCTGTCCGATGTTGGCGTGCAGATCGAGCGTAACGGCAATCGGCAGGTCCGGCCCGGCAATCTCGCGCACGCGGCGGACGATCTCGGCTTCCGCGTCGGGAAAGTCTTCCGCCACCATCGCCCCATGCAGGGTGAGCACGATGCCGTCCGCCGGCAACGCGTCGGCGATCCCTGAGCACAGTTCACCGACGAGGAAATCAAATGTCTGGCGGTCGGGCACACTGGTCGAGACGCCGTCCGCAAAGAATGCCGGCGCGAGATCGATCCCGCGCTCGCGGCACTCATCGATCACCCCACCGAGGGAGTGGTTGACCCCGGCGAAGGCGAGCAGCTCGTCGCCCCGCGCGACGTTGAGGCTCTCGACCGTCGTCGGCTCAGCGGAGAAGGTGTGCGTCTCGTGCATGATGCCACCGGCGATCAGGCGCATTGGTCTCCCCTTTGTCTGCCTAAGGCACGAGGTAGTTGCCGTAACGCGGTCATGGAGCAGTGGGATCCCCAGAGCCGGGTCGCGTCAGCTCCGCGGTGAACGGGGCAGAGGATAGCTCTGTTCGTGCCCCGAGGCGCCGGCTGACCGCGGCCGCCTGCTCGCTGACGGCCACCGCCACTTCGGCCGCGCGCGCGTCGTCGAGGCGGCTGTCGGGGGCGGAGACGCTGATGGCGCCGGCGACGGCGCCACGGTGATCGAAGATCGGCGCCGCCAGGCAGCGAGCGCCAACCTCGTTTTCGTCGCGGTCCTCGGCGACGCCGCGGGCGCGAACCCGCTCCAGCTCGACGCGGAGGCTGCTCGGGTCGGTGATTGTCCGCTCCGTGCGCGCTGGCAGGCCACCCGGCACGTCCAGCAGGTCGTCCCGTTCGGCGGACGGCAGGAAGGCCAGAATCGCCTTGCCGAGTGCGGTCGAGTGCAGATGGTCGCGGCCGCCAACGCGAGCCGCCATCCGCAACCCGTGAGCACTCTCGATCATGTCGACATACACGACATCAGAGCCCTCGCGTACACCCAGGTTGACCGTTTCTCCAAAGCGCCGTCGCAACTCCTCCAGCGCTGGGCGGGCGGCGTCGCGCAGGTCGATGGCGCCGAGAGAGCGCTCACCGAGATAGGCGAGGCGCGTGCCAAGGCTGTACCGGCTGCTGATGGGATCCTTGCCGACGTAGCCGCGGCGCTCGAGATTGGTGAGGATGCGGAAGGCGGCCGACTTCGAGGCACCGGCGCGGCGGGCGACCTCGCTGACGCCAAGGGGAGCGCCGGCCGGCGCTTCGGCCAATGCCTCGAGCAGATCGAGGGCACGGTCGAGGACGGCGATGCTGTAGTCGGGGGCGTCCCGGTCGGTCGCGCGTTTCCGCGGCGCCGCGTTCGTGACCGTCATGATCTTTCTGTGCCTGACGTGGCGTCAGCATCGCTGCTCATGCCAGCGAAATTGTCTTGCGAGCGCCCAAAGGTCGTCAGATCAACGACCGTGCCGGTTTCGGCCGAATGCTCCATCGCCAGCGAAAGACGCAGCGCTTCGATCGCCTCGGCGAGTCGGATCGCCGGCTCTTGCCGGCCACGAACGCAGTCGGCGAAATGCCGGATTTCCAGACCCAGGGCTCCGCCGGGAATACCATACGACTCGGACCAGAACACCCCGTCGAGACCCGGATCGAGCTGACCGTTCGTCCAGCTCTCGAGCCCAGTCTGGAGCTGGTCGATCTGGATGACGCCGCTGGCGCCGATCACGAGAACGCCAGCCGTCCTGGCCGCGGCCGCGGTCGCCGGCACATGCCAGCCGAGCTCCGCCGACCCCAGAACTCCGTTCTCGAAGGTCACGACGGCGCAGTAGAGATCGTCGACGTCATACCCCGCGGCCTGGACCGCACCCGACCGCCGCCGTGCGAAGATCGTCGATGCCTCCGCGCCGGCAAACCAGCGCATCACGTCGAGGTCGTGCACCCCGTAGTAGAGCGGGATCGTCGTCCTCCCCCGCAGGATGGCCTGGTCGCCGACGTTGCCGATACGACGGGTGGCAATGCTGACCACTTCACCGATCTCCCCAGCCGCGATCCGCTGCCACGCGCCGGCCCAGCGCGGTTCGAAACGAAGGAGATGCCCCGCCAGGACCGGGACACCGGTGCGCTCGGCTGCCGCCGCGATCGCGTAGGCGGCCTCGAGCGTGTGGGCGACCGGTTTCTCCACCATGAGTGGTTTGCCCCGGTCGAGGGCGGCAAGCGCCGGTTCCAGGTGCTGATCTTCAGGCGTGCAGACCATGACGCCCGCAACGTCCGCCGCCGCGGCCAGAGAGTC
>JAHWJF010000350.1 GCA_019348515.1 Chloroflexota bacterium
GGTGGCCGGCAGAGCCCCCGCCCGTATTGCAGCAGTGACTACCCGGAGTCCGTATCATACGGCGCTTGGTGTACGTACCCAGTGCGCAGCATATCGCAAGACCGGGCGAATTGCTCCTGGTTCTCCCGAATTTCGGGGTTAGTCAACCCCTGCCGGGTGGAGCCGCGATTTTCCACTCAGTGCCGATTCCGCCGCTTCGCCGGTACACACCTGACGAACAGCTTCGACCGCCACGGCGCAATCGTCGCGGGTGACGTCGAGATGGGTCACCGCACGGATCACTTTGGCCCCATCGTAGCCGCCGCCCATGCGTACGCCGAGCGCATTGATGCCGCGCTCGACCTCTTGCGGGGTCATCCCGGTTCCGGAGACGTCGAAGAACAGGATATTGGTCGGGACCGAGTCGTAGACCAGTTTGATCCCCGGGATAGCGGCCAGGCCGTCGGCCAGGAACTGGGCGTTGGCGTGATCCTCGGCCAGTCGATCGACGTTGTGTTCGAAGGCATAGATGCCACCGGCGGCGATGATCCCAGCCTGCCGCATCGCCCCCCCGAACATGTGCTTCAACAACCGCGCACGCTCGATGAACTCCCTTGTACCCGCCAGGACCGCGCCGACTGGTGCGCCGAGCCCCTTGGATAGATCGATCCAGACAGTATCGACGTACGAGGCGAAGGTCGCCGCCGGGATGCCGGAGGCGACGACCGCGTTGAGGAGCCGCGCGCCGTCCATGTGCAGCCGGAGTCCGTGGTCGTCGGCCAACGCCCGCATCTGGGCGAGTTGCTCGAGAGGCCAGATCGCTCCCCCGCCGCGATTCGTGGTGTTCTCGACTGAGATGAATGCCGTGCGCGCCGCGTGGGTGCCTCCCTTGTTGATCAATGGGCGGACCTGGTCGACGGAGAAGATGCCGCGTGGTCCGGCCACCGGGCGCAACATGACGCTTGCCAACCAGGCTGGTCCGCCGGCTTCCGACTGGTTCGGGTGCGCATCCCAGTCGAGGATGACCGCTTCGCCGCGGCTCGCGTGGAGGCAGAAGGCAATGGCGTTGCACATGGTGCCGGAGGGCAGGAAGAGGGCCGCCTCCTTGCCAGTGAGCGCGGCGGCCATCTCCTGAAGCTGGTTGACCGAGGGGTCCTCGCGTAACTGCTCGTCGCCAACCGGGGCGGCCGCCATGAACTCGCGCATCGCCGGCGAGGGCCGGGTCTGGGTATCACTGGACAGATCGATCACTGATAACTCCTGGTTCGCCGGGTAGCCCGGCCCTATACGTACTGGACGGGCAACGATTCGCGTTAGGCTTGGGGATCGATCTCAACCGCCGTTCCACTCGCCGCCGACTGGACGATGGCCTCCGCGATGCGCAGACCCATGGCGGCGTCCGCGACCGACGCGATCGACTCCGGCGCGCCGCGGCGAACGCGGTCGATGAAGTGAGCATCCTCTTCCCGCAGTGCTCCGCCGATCGACCCGCCCACCTCCGGCCAGAGACCGGTCTCCGGCGCCGCGGTGAATCCCGCGCTCCACAGGGAGAGCGGGGCGTCCAGCAAGCGGATGCGACCGGTCCCCGCCACGCCGACGACCTCGATTTCGGCGTCGATTGTGCCCCGCCAGGTCGGAGTGATGACGTTCGCGGGTGCTCCGTCAGGCACGAGCCAGCTCGTCTCCAGGATGCCGACCGCACCACTCGCGAACTCGACCAGCGCCCAACAGCCGTCAGGATATCGCAGTCCGGAGAGGTGTCTCTCGACTGCCTGGACCCTCATGACCGGGCTGCCGGCGTACCAGAGCAGCAGGTCGATGTCGTGGATTGAGGTCTCGTAGACGGAGTGGGCGCGATCGCCGTAGTCAGGGAACCAGGCCTTCGACGCATTACGCTTGGCCCGCAGCGAAACGATCTGTCCCAGCTCGCCGCGCGCGATCTGCGATTTGAGCAGCGCGTGCTGGGTGTCGAACCGGAGAACGAACCCGACCTGGAGAGGAACGCCAGCCTCGACCGCGGCCGCCGCGACACGCTCCCCGTCAACCGCGGTCATCGCCAATGGCTTTTCAACGAAGGTGGGGATGCCTCGTGCGAGTGCCGCGAGAACCTGATCCGTGTGGAGCGGCTCCGGACTGACGATGAACACCGCATCGAGGTCTGCTTCGTCCAGCATCGTCTCGAAGCTGGCGAACCCGCGTGCCTGCTCGTGACGACCGAGCATTGCCGCAACTTCGGTCGCTTGCGGATCACAGACCGCCACCAGCTCGACGTTAGCAAGCTCGCCGAGCACGGCCGCGTGCAGCTTACCGAATCGCCCCAACCCGGCCAGGCCGACGCGCACGCGGTCAGAAGTTCCCATCCCGTCCAGTCGCTCCTCGGTCAATACAACATCCGGGCTCGAGTGTACCGCCAGGCGTGGAAGAGGCGGCATATACTCTGTCTGCCCGCTAGAACCATCTACGGCGATGCCGTGCCCGAGGTGAAACGTTGTTCTCAGTCCCGCTCGGGTATCTGCGCCGCCAGTTCAACTTCAGCCGCGACGTGCGCCTCTTTCTGCTCTACAACTTGCTGGCCAATGTCGGCTGGGGCGTGTTCACGCTCATTTTCAATCTTTATCTGCGTGAGCTGAACCTCCGCGAGGATGACATGGGAGCATTCAGCGCGGCGCAAACGCTGGCTATGGCTGGGGGCGCGGCGACGATGGGCGCTGTCCTCGACCGGCTCGGCATCTGGCGGTCGATCGTCTCGGGCGTATCTGTGTTTCTGTTTGCGTCGCTCGGGCTGGCCTTCGCCGAGGCGCGCCCGCTGCTGCTGGTTCTTTCGGCCATCTCTGGGCTAGGACTTGCCTATTTGTTCACGACGACCATGCCGTTCGTCATTGCCTGGACGCGGCGCGACGAGCGGCAATTCGTTTCCGCTCTCTCGTTCTCGGTCACGTCACTCTCGTTGACCTTCGGATCGCTCCTGGGTGGCTTCTTACCTGATGTGCTGCCCGGCGGCGATCTGCAAACGTTTCGCTGGACGCTGGTCGCGGGAACAGGCATCGCCGCCCTCGGTCTGGTTCCCATGCTCCTGATGGGCCCGGCGCGCCGTGGCGGCGGACTGCCGGATCCCACCGCGGTGAAAGAGGCGACTGACCCCAGCGAGCGCCGGCGCGTGCGGCGAGACGTCACCGTCTTTGTCCTCGTCGGGGGGTTGATGGCGGTTGGGGCGGGGATGGTCTTCCCCTTCTTCAACGTCTACCTGACGACTCAGGGAGCTGACTCGACGACAATTGGCTATGTTTACGCATTAGGTAGTCTCAGCGCTGCGGTCGTCGGGCTGTCGGCGCCATTTATCTCGCGCCGTCTGGGTTCGCTCTATGGTGTGGCGGCCGTTCGCTTGTCGATCGTCCCGTTTTACCTCGCGCTGATCCTCACCCCGGGGTTGCCTCTCGCGGCCATCACCCACATCGTGCGGCAGACGAGTATCTCGATGGCCTGGCCGATCGACTCCACATTCATCGCCGAAGTCCTGCCACCTCGTGCCCGCACGCGCGTCTATGGGTTGCGAGCGGCCGCGTGGAATCTCGGGTTCTCCGCCGCAAGCCTGGTGGCCGGGGTCCTGATCGTGAATATTGGATACGCCGTCACCTTCCTCAATCTGATCGTCTTTACCGCACTGGCGATGGCGATCTTCGTCGGCTACTACAGCCGGCATCCGCGGGTGAGGTCGGGTGAGCTGAGCAGCGCCCTGCCGCGCTGGCAGCGCCGGCAGATGCCGGCCGCGGAGCTCGTCGAGGAGACGATTTGATGAGCATTTCGACAGCGACTCGTCTGTCACGGCGAGCCCTGGCCGCCGCGGCTTGCGGTCTCGCGCTCACCGGGTCTCGCCATGCGCGGGGCCAGGAGTCCGACGTGGATGCGCTCGTGGCGGCCATGACGCCTCGCCAGCGCACGGCTCGGATGTTCATGATCCCCATCTCCGGTACGGCATTGACCGCGGAGGATGATGCCCGGCTGCGCACGCTGCAACCGGGCGGGGTGATCCTCGTTGGAGGGAACTTCGGCACCTCAGAGGAGGTTCGGGCACTGGTTTCCGGCATCCACGCCACGAACCCCGATCTGCCGCCGCTCGTCGCACTCGATCAGGAGGGCGGCATCGTCAGCCGCATTAGCGACGACCCGGCGCCGGACGCACCGGCGATGGGGCACCTCGCCCCGGCCGAGATCTCCGCACTCGCCCGGGCGCGCGCCGAAACGCTGGCCGCCTACGGATTCGATGTCAATTTTGCGCCCGTCGCGGACGTGGCATTCACCCCGGACAGCTTCATGAGCGGGCGAGCGTTCGGCGATGATCCGGTGGGCGTGGCCGAGGATGTCGAGGCGTATCTCGGCGGGGTGAAGGGATCCGCCGTGTTGCACGCCGTCAAGCATTTTCCGGGGCATGGCCGTGTTTCCGTCGATTCTCACGAGGCGCTGCCCGTCCTCGACGTCGACGCCACAACTTGGTGGGAAGAAGATGCGCTGCCGTTCCGGGTCGCGGTCGAGGCAGGCGTGCCGATGGTGATGCTAGGGCATCTGTCCGTACCGAGCTGGGATGAGCTGCCCGCGTCGCTGTCACCAGAGGCCGTCGGGGTGCTACGGGAGGATCTCGGGTTCACGGGGGTCGTCGTCAGCGACGATCTCGGCATGGGTGCGCTGGCTTCCT
>JAHWJF010000351.1 GCA_019348515.1 Chloroflexota bacterium
GATTTCCCGCGGCGCCTTCGGCCGCGGCCAGCCAGGCCATGGCCTTCGTCTCGAGATCGCCGCGCCCGAGCTGGTCCGCCAGGGTGAGAATCTCGGTCGCATAGCGGTGGATCGCCGGGATGTCGAGCATCCACCAGCAGGCCTCCCCAACATCGGTCAGGATCTCGGCGTATCGGTCCGGATCGCTCCCGGCGAAGCCGGCGAGCGCCGCCTCCAACTCGCGCCTGGCATCCGGCCACGCGGCCATCGTGACGAAGGCATGGCCCCGCCGAGCATGCAGCTCCGCGAGGAGTTCCTTGCGACCCAGGCGCTCCGCGAGAGTGATTGCCCGCTCAAAGTGCGCAGCCGCGTCGCGCACCGCGAGAAGTCGCATGGCCTCGTCACCCGCCGCGACACTGAATTGCAGGGCCGGTTCGTCGAGCCCGGCGGCGAGCGCATGGCGGGCGAGCTCCGCGGCCGGCGCGCCGGCTTCTCGCAAAACCTCTAAGGCCCGGCGATGGAAGACGCGTCTCCGGGCCTCACCCGCCTCTCGATAGACCACATCGCGAATCTTGTCGTGGGCGAAGATGTACCGCCCCTCTCCCGTTGGGATCTCTGTTTCGTCGATCTCACGGAGCAGGTGGCTTCGGAGCACCGTATCGAGGGCCGGCAGGGCCTCGTTCTCCGTCAGGCGTGCCACGTGGCAGAGCAACTCGAAGGAGAATCCCTGACCGAGGATGGCGGCCGCCGCGAGAAGGTCACGGGCCGTCTGGGGGAGAGGAGCCAATCGGGTCTGGATGATCTGTCGCACGCTCGGTGGCAAGACAGCCTTCGGGTGGGAGGTCGGGAGTCGGGAGTCGGAAGAACCTACGCCCGACGTCGCCAGCGGCAACGATCCTCCAACCTCGCCAGCGGCAACGATCTCGCTCCCTGGCACATCGGGGTGCTCGAGCACCATGCGCAGCGTTTCCACGACGTAGAAGGGCTGGCCACTCGTCTCGGTAAAGATCCAGCGGGCGAAATCCGTCACCTCAGGGACGGGGTCCAGAGCCGTCGTCAGGCCCTGCATCAATTGGACGGTGTCCTCGAAGGTGAGGGGGCCGAGGTCAATCCGGGTCACGGTCAGGTCGCGCTGGAGACCCAGAAGCCACTCGTCGAGCACCGGGGTCGTCGCTAACGCTTCGGATCGTAGGCAGCAGAGCAGCAGGATCGCGGTCTCATCCTGGGCCCAGCGTCGCCCGGCATAGTGCAACAGATCGAGCGAGGCAACGTCTGCCCACTGCACATCGTCGATGAAGAGCACCAGCGGAGCGCTGCCAGCCAATACCTGACCGAGGCGGACGAGCGCCTCGAACAACCGGGTCCGCGCCGCGGCCTCGTCGCCCGCCGGGAGCGGGAGGTCGGGGTAGCGGTCACGGAGCTCCGGGAGAACGCGGCTCAGCTCGGTGAGCCAGACCGCGCTGAGGCGCGCCTCGAGCCCGGTCTCCTGATCCAACCGGGGCCGCAGGGCATCGACCAACGGCTGATAGGGCAGACGGGCGCCGGTCTCAAACGCCCGGCCCTGGAGCACTTCGGCTCCGTGCGCGACGGCCCACCCCAGGAATTCGGTGGCCAGACGGGTCTTACCGATGCCCGCTTCGCCCTGGAGGAGAGCGGCCTGGGTCCGTCCCTGGCTGGCGGCGTGATACAGCTCGACGAGCTTTGTGAACTCATCAGCGCGTCCGACGAGCGGCCTATCGAGGGGAGACGCTGGCGGCAGGGAACGCGGTTGATGCGAACCTTGAGGTGAGCGCGGGGCTATCCGAACGCGCTCGGCGAGGGCCGAGGTTTCTGGATCCGGCAGCACGCCGAGCTCCTTGTCGAGCATCCCGCGACATGCTTCAAAGGCGCGAAGCGCCGCGGCACGATCACCGGCGGTGAAATGCAGCCGCATCAACCGCCTATAGGCGCGCTCCTCCAGCGGATTCAGGTGGACCCAGCGATCAGCGGTCTCGATCGCGCTCGCGGTCGAACCGGCATCGGCATACAGAAGTGATAGTCGGTCGAGAACGACTTCCATCCGCTTCCGCCAGGCTTCACGCTGCTGGCTCGTCCATTCGTCGAAGTCAGGGGCATCGCGGAGAGAAAACCCCTCGAGAAACTCCCCGCGCCACGCGTCGGTCGCCTGCTGGAGTTGGAAGACGACGGTCTGCCTCGTCTCACCTGACGGCCGCCCCGTGCTGGTGATGGAGCGTGCGAGGCCGTAAGCCGATTGGAGAAGTTGGAGGTCCAGTTCGAAGTCCGAGGCAACGTCGAAGCTGACGACGTTGCGGTCGACGACCAAGTGGCGTTCCTCGGTGGTCGCTTCGAGTCCCTCGCGCAACCTCGCCAGTGTGGTACGCAGGTTAGCGCGGCCAGTGACCTCATCGCTGTCAGGCCAGAAAAGAGCCGTCAACGTGTCCCGGGGTTGGAAACCGCCCTCGACCAACACGTAGACGAGAATGGCCAGGGTCTTCCGGGTCGGGAACGTAAGGCACCGCTGACCGTGACGTACATCCGGTGGCCCGAGCACCGCCACGGACAACAATGCCATGTAACGCTCCCTGAAACGCCCCTGTCACGCCGCATGACTAGGATGTGGGCGAATTGTGAGGGGGCAGTATCGCGCAGACAGTCAACTGCGTGCCAGAGACGGCAAAGTCGGCCCCGGCCTGGAGGAACCGGCCAGCCGCGCGAGCCCGTGCCACGACCCCACGCAGGTTCCCAGCGGCAGATTGCCGATACCGGAACCGATGTGCCCAGTCACAAGTCGGAAAGTTGGCTCGTCGGACAGACGGACACAAGGAGCGCTCGATGAACGCGATCACTAGCGAACTTCGCACGAACCCGTTCACGAATAGTGTCTCACGGCGCACGACGCTGCGCGGCCTCGGCGCCGCCGGCCTCGCCACCGCGCTCGCGGTTGGAACGGCAGGCCGGGTCAGCGCCCACACCGGCCATGCGACCGCGACGGCGCGGTTCGCGGCCAGCAGCGACGACGACCCGGCGGCGGTGATCGCGGCGTACATCGCGGCCGCCAACTCCGGCGACCTGGACGAGATCCTGGCCCTCTATGCCGATGATGCCTTCCATATCCATCTGCCCTCGGCCGATGGCTCACCGGGGGTTTGCGTCGGCAAGGACCAGTTCCGAATGTGGTACGAGCAGAGTCTGGCCAACGGGGAGCGCGTCGCGCTGGAGGACGGGACCCTGGCCGTCGATGGCAACCAGGCCACGTTCCTGGTCCGCATCACCAGTGAGCCCTGGAGCAAGCTCGGGCTGGAGGCGCTCGATGCCCACTCTGAGGTGGTGGTGATCGATGGGCGCATCGCCACCCACGTGGTGCTGCTCACCCCGGAGTCGGTGCGGCAGCTGCGGGCCGCGCGCGGCACCGCCTAGGACGAGGCGATAATGAGAGCGGCGGCCCCCTGGGCCGCCGCTCTGACCAGATCAGCCAAGTGGAGGCGTGGTCCTTTCGGATCGCGCCTCCTCGTTTCCTCCACGTTGACCCTGCGGTAGCCTGAACGGCACTCCTGTTCGCATTTCCCTTGTTCACTGAAGCAGCCGTCGACGGGGACCATCTGGCCTACCTGTCACGCGACGCGGCGAATGCCGCCTCGCACGGCTGGGCCGACATCCATTTCCGCAGTGCATCTGACGCCAGCCTCCACCTCGGCCACGATGTCGGAAAGGCGTCCCTTGCGTGGGCCAAGACCGACGGCCTGGACAGATCGCGGAAAGGATCTTGATGGGCGAGGGCACAGCGATTCTGTGCCCTCGCCCTGCCCTCACATCACCCGCGGTGCGGTCCACTTCAGCCCGGTGATGTCTCCCAGTGACGCCGCCTTGCATCTTCCGCTGGCAGGGATGATGCCGGACTCGTCACCGAACGGCCGCTTTCGGTGAACGTTTAGGGGAGATGGCACAGTCTGTGCGCGTCTGGGATGTGGATGGAATGCTGACGAGGACCGGGGGAGCGTACGAATGATGAGCTCGAACCAGACAAATGCGGATGCGCAGACTAAGCACGAGCAGACGATCGCCGATTATGTCGGCGACATGGTCGCACTGGAATCCCACATTGAAGAGGCGCTCGATCGCCAACTCGACGAAGTGAAAGACGATTCCACGGCCTCAGCCGCGGTGCAGAATTTCCACGACATGGTGAAGCGGCATCGCGATTCGCTGCGTGCCCTGCAAGAGGAGACCGGTTCGACACCGGGCAACCCGGTCAAGGCGGCCGGCGCCGCGCTCCTGGGCAAAGCCGCGGGCGTCATCGATCTGATCCGCACCGAAGGCATCTCCAAGTCCCTGCGCGACGACTACACCGCGTTCAGCCTCGCGGCCATCAGCTACTCCATGCTCTACACGACCGCGCTGGGGCTGGGAAATCAGCGGGTAGCCGCGATGGCGGAAGGGAACCTCACCGACTACGCCCAGGCCATCGAGCGCATCAACGAGATCATGCCAGGCGTGGTCGAGCGCGAGCTGAGCAAAGACGGCCATCAGACCAACCCGGGCGCCGTTGCGGCCACACGGCAGATCGTTCCCCGCGCGTGGCACACCGCCGAACGCGAGAGCAGCTTGTAGCAACGCCGCTTCCCCGGGAGACCTGCTCGCTCATCCACGTCACCGGCAAGCGCCGCACGACCGTTCGCGTCGCCATCG
>JAHWJF010000026.1:0-5223 GCA_019348515.1 Chloroflexota bacterium
TGGATGGACTGATAACGAATTGGTTCGTTCATGCTGGTCCTCCATTATCGCAACTTGGCGACTTCACTCGGCTTGCAGTACCAAGCAGTGATCGGCCGCCAAACGCCTCGATCCTCGGTCGGGGCAATCGGAATGGCGAGGCAGCGGCCCTGGTCGTCTCGGCCAATGAGCATGTACTGCGCGGTTCGCTCAGGAGGGTTGCGGATCGCGATCTAGCGGCGATTGAGGACCGAGCGCACCTGCCTGGCCGTGAGGCCGTGGCTCCAGAACTTGTCGTCAGCGACGTTGGTGATCTCGAGATCCTCGATTTCAATCCGTGCCATTGAACACTCCCGTTCCTGCGGGAAGGTCACTTCTATGGTGCGCGACAACGCTGAGTCAGCTTTTTGACCATAATGTGCCAGATCCGCTATACTCCGCAGGTTCTGCCCGGCGGTCGTCGAACGGCTGTCGTGTTGGAACGTTTTTATGTGTGCAAACGTTATGCGTCCATGACATCGTTGCAGAGTTCCACGCCGGTTCGTTGGTCAAGCAATGTAGACGTCATCGTCGATGCTGAACTCGCACGTGCACGCACGAGTGGACGCGTCAGCAATCGTCGCGACCTGGAAAGGGTGATCGGCTGTGCCGAAGCGAACCTATCAACCGAAGCGGATCAAGCGCATTCGCAAGTTTGGCTTTCTCGCCCGCATGGCCGATCGGGGCGGGCGCGCCGTCCTCGCTCGACGACGCCGCAAGGGCCGCCACGCGCTCACTGTGGCCGAAGAGAACAAGTTCACGCAGAACCGCTAGGAGTCTCGCGTCCGCGCGCGGTGGTCAGCCTCAGACGCCCCCTGGCGGGCGCCGGGTGGCGGCCCCGCGATCACGACGCGCTCGGTGTGGAACGACGACTCCGTCTGCGGCGCGGCGGCGACGTGCGGACAGCACGCTCGCGCGGGCGGGCTATCGCCGACGGCCCGTTGGTCCTTCGCTTCCTCCCCAATAGTTCTGATCCCCCCAGCAATCGCTATGGCATTGTCGCCGGGCGGAAGAGTGGTGGCTCCGTCCAACGCAACCGGCTGAAGCGGGTAACGCGTGAGGCCCTGCGGCAATTGCATCCGCGGCTCCGTCCCGGGTTCGACCTGGTGATCATCATCCGGGGCACGGTCGAGGAGCTTCCCGGGTCGGGAGAAGCGCGACAGCTCTTGACCCGCATGCTGCGTCGGGCGGGTCTCCTGGAGACGCCCGCTCAGGATAGCGAGCCGACGGCATGAGCGCCTCCCAGCGAACCGAGGATCACCCGGCTCACGACGAAGCCGGCTTTCGGTCTCCGCCCCTAGTGCCGCGGGACGCTCCAAGCCCGGCGGCCTGGCTGGCGCTCGTGATCATTGGGCTCTACCGGAACGCGATCTCGCCGCTGCTGCCGCCCGCCTGCCGCTTTATCCCGAGTTGCTCCGAGTATGGGTACGAGGCCGTGGCGCGGTACGGTATCCTTGCCGGTGGCCGTCTAGCGATCTGGCGTATCCTGCGCTGCAATCCATTTGGCGGTAGCGGATACGACCCGGTTCCGTAACCTCGAACCGCGCGGTCGGCGCGCGCCCGGATGATACCGGGGCGGGCCGTGACAATCCGCGCTCACATGTTTGCACCTGCCTGTTGCGACCCCGCCCGATGCGGGAGGAGACACGAACCGTACGATGGATGTCAATATCCCAATCTGGAACCAGTACGTCGATTTCCTCGTGAATGTGTTGGACAGCTTGACCACGCTGTTCTCCAGCGCCGGCCTCGGTATCATCGCCTCACCATCATCGTCAAGACACTGATGCTGCCGCTGACGGTGAAAGCGCTGCAGTCCTCGAAAGCGATGCAGGAGCTGCAGCCGAAGATCAAGGAGCTACAGAAAAAGCACGGGAATGACCGCCAGCGAATCTCTCAGGAGACGATGGCGCTCTATCAGCAATATCGCGTCAATCCGATGGCCGGTTGCCTGCCGATGCTGATCCAGATCCCGATCTTCCTCGGTCTCTATAACGCCATCATGAATCTTTCGACCTCAGGCACCGGGCTCTGGGCTGAGGGTTTCCTGTGGCTGGACAGCCTGGCTCTCCCTGATGAATGGCGCATCCTGCCGATCGTGGCCGGGCTCTTCCAGTTCGTGCAGACACAGATGATGCGGCCCGCCAATCAGCCGAAATCGACCGATCCCCAGCAGGCGATGATGAACACGGTTATGAACTTCATGCCGCTCACCGTCGTCTTCTTCGGCTGGGGCTTCGCCGCCGGTCCGGTCCTCTACTGGGCGACGCAGAGCGTCTACAGCGTGATCCAGCAGTGGTTCATCACCGGCTGGGGCAACTTCATCAAGTGGGCGCCATTCCTGCCTGAGCTGCCGGAACACCGCCGGCTCGGCTACCGACCACCGCGCGATCTCGATTCCGTTGTCGTCAACAGTGGCGATGCGCCGGTTCTCGCGCCGGGCCCGATGGGCTGGCTGCAGCGCAAGATGGATGAGGCGCAAAAGCAGGCCATGGAGCGGAGCGGGGGGCGGCCGCCAGGCGACGGTAACGCCGCGGGAGCGCCAGCGGCGGCCCCCGCGGTCGTCGACGCCAAGGTGGTCCCGGCCGCCAAAGCGTCTGGCAACGGGGCGTCCCGAAGCCGGTCCCGGAACAGCAAGCGGAAGGGTGGCAAGAACGCCGCGGCCAGTGCCCCTGCCGCCGCCGCCCGTGCCCAGAACCGGGACAATGGCGCCGTGGCGAGCGTCCCAGCGGGAGCGGTGATCGTCCCGCGCAAGGCGAGACCGGCGACGGACGCGGACTAAAGCGAGTAATCGGGGGAGCGAGCCGCTGGTTGGTCGGGCCCACGGGGGTGGGCGGCCTGCCGCGCCGGCCGCTTCTCGCGCGGGGATAACCGATGGATCAGCGGAGAATGACCAGTGTCGAGATCCAGGCGTACTCCGTCGACGAGGCGGTTCGCCTGGCGCTCGAGCAATTGGGGCTCGGCGAGCAAGACGTCGACATCGAGATTCTTTCCGACGCTGGACCAGACGAAGGGGACGAGGCGCTCGTCCGGGTCACCGCCAAGGGGATGGCCTCACAGCCGATCCCGCGCGGCGCTCGCCCCGGCCAGTCCGCGGGTCCGCGGACCGCAGTCTCCGGGCAAGCGCGGGAGCGTCGCCAGCCAGGGGTGCGGCGGGTACCAGGCGACCGACCATCGTCCCGTGGTGCGCCACCGCGCGAGCGGCCCCGCCCAACAGTGGCCGAGCGCCCGCGCAACCTGGACCGGGTTGACGAGGCGGAGGAGAAGGTCGCCAAGGAGATCGTGCGCGAGTTGCTCGAGCAGATGGGGATCACGGCCGATGTGGTGGCGGTCGATAACCCGTCCACCATGGCGCTCGACCCGGAAGACCCGCCGACGATCTTCATCGACATCCTGGGGCAAGACCTGGGGATGCTGATTGGCCGCCGCGGCGACCACCTCTCGCAGTTGCAATACCTGGTCAACCTGATCGCGAACCGCCGCCTTGAAAGCTGGACCCGCGTCGTGGTCGACGTCGAGGGCTACCGCACGCGGCGCGAGGAGTCGCTCATCGGCCTGGCCGAGCGGATCGGCCGCCAGGTGGCGCGCTCGCGGCGGCCGATCGTGCTGGAGCCGATGCCGCCCAACGAGCGCCGCATCGTCCACCTCACCTTGCGGGGCAATCCGGACGTCACCACCGAGAGCAGCGGCGAGGGGAACTTGCGCCGGGTCACGGTCCAGCCTCGTGCCTGAGGCGGCCGGGCCGACGTCTGGCGAGGAGCCTTCGAAACCAAGCCGCGATCAGAACCGGGACCGTGCCAAGGCGAAGCGTCCACGGGACCCCTCGCTACCGCCGCGCATCACGCGCGGCGGCGACAAGCGGGGGCGCAAGCGACAGTCGCTCAGTCCCAGCCGGCAGCTCCGCGGCATGCAATCGGAGCGGGCACCGGATTACCTGGTCATCGGGCAGATCGTCTGCGATATCCAACCGGATGGCAGCGGCGTGCTCGGTGGGACCGCGCTCTACTCGGCGCTCACCGCGGCACGCCTCGGGGCGCGGGTCGGCGTGCTCACCCGCGGCCGCTATGGGGAGCGCATCGCGGGCATCGACGTGCCGTCACTGGAGCCATTTTCGGACCAATTGACGATCATCACGCAGGCCGCGGACGCGCCGACGTTCTTCGTCAACGAGTATGTGGGGAGCCGGCGTACGCAGACGATCCGCACCTGGGCCGGACCGATCGATCTCCGCGGACTGCCGCCGCACTGGGGGAACGCCAAGGTGATTCATCTCGGACCGGTGGCGCGAGAGATCGATCCCCATCAGGCGCTGTCGCTCGCGCCCGATTTTCTGGGAATCACACCGCAGGGATGGATGCGTGAGTGGCCGATGGAGCGCGGGGGGCGCGTGCGACACGTCCAACTGCGGCTGCCGCCGGAGCTCCTGGCCCGGACCGACACGATCGTCGTCTCCGACGAGGAGATCACGCAGGCGCGGTCGACCGTGGAATGGGTCGGCGCGCGCCGCGTCGGCGTCGTGACGCTGGGACCGAACGGCTGCAATCTGCTGTACGCAGGTCACCGCGCCGAGCTCCCCGGCTACCCGGTCAAGACGGTCGATCTCACGGGCGCGGGCGACGTGTTTGCCGCCGCGTTCTTCATCAAAGCCTCCGATCCCACCGTCTCACCGGTCACCGCCGGACGCTACGCCAACCTGGTCGCCGCCTTGAGCCTGCGCGGCGTCGGCCCGGACGCGGTTCCTCCCCTGGAGGAGATCGAAGAGCGGTTTGCCGCCTGGGACCCCCGGATCACCCAGCGACGGTAGGACGGCGAGTCGAGAATTCGTGGAGTCGAGGAGTCGAGAAGAAGCCGGCTAGACGGCGAGATGAGTCGGACGTCGGAGGTCGGAATTCGGGGGACGGCAAGGACGAGTAGAGACTGATAGCCAATAGCCGATAGCCCATCACCCATGACCCGTCACCGTGACACCCTGACTCCCTGTCACTGCGGCACCACCTCGATCTCGAAGAGCTTCGGCCAGAGCTTGCCGGTGACGAAGAGACGATCCGTTTCCGGGTCATGGGCAATACCGTTGAGCACGTCGACCGGGTGCCTATTCCGCTCTCGCTCGGAGAGCAACCCTCGGAGGTCGATCCAACCCGTGACCTGCCCCGTCTCCGGGTCGATGCGCGCGATGCGGTCTGTCTGCCAGACATTGGCCCAGAT
>JAHWJF010000026.1:5323-14269 GCA_019348515.1 Chloroflexota bacterium
CGAGGACCGCGATCCCTTCGCCGAAATACTCCTCGCTCAATCCGACCGCCTGCAGGACCTCACCGGTCTCCAGGTCAACCCGACGCAGCGTCGATTCTCCATAGAGCCCGGTCCCCTCGTAGAGGACACCGTCGACATAGGCTAGCCCCTGGGTGAAAGCGCGACGGTCGTGCGGATACTCGGCGACGACCCTGTAGCCGAAGGTTGGCGTGCGTGCGCTGACGGGGGTGGCATCTTGGGCGGTAACGGCCATTGACCCGAGCAGGGCGCTCGCGAGCAGGAGCGCGATTGCAAGTGCACGTAGCCGGAATTGACGACCCACGAACAGAACCTCCTTCTAAACGTCAAGCACAGTATGGAGGGGTAAGGGACATACGAGACCACCGGCCGGGCCGGGAATTCGTCAGTCATGACCTCGGTCCAGGCGGATGCTGGACGCGGCCCGGTCGCTACCGGCCTTGTTCGCTCTTCTGGCGGTCCCAGGTCCAGCCATCGAGCTCGGGCGGGGCAATGCCGGCCTGAGTCAGCGCCGTCTTGATCTGCGCGCGATGCTCGGTGGCATGATTGATGGCCTGCACCAGGAAGAGCGAGGTCGGCATCTCGTGTGATTGACCCCGCCAGGTCACCCGCAAGGTGGGATCGCCCTCAACCGCCTCGGTGTAGGCGACGAGCCCTTCGCCGGATTGACGGGCGTGCTCACGCACGGTGGCGAGATCCGGAGCAGTCTCTTCCAGCGCGGGGTTGCGCCGGTCGGGACCACCAACGAGTGCAGGCAGGTAGCGCTCCTCCGCGCCGGCCAGGTGGGTCAGCGTCTCCCGGATGCCGCCGAACGTGCCGGGTACGTTCGTCTCCAAGATCTCATCCGGCAGGGTCGCGCAGAAGTCGATCAGGGTCAGGTTCGCCCAGAGGTTGTGGCGGAACATCTCCGCCAGAATTGGGCTCTGGTCCGCGCTCTGGTTCGTCAATGCGTTACCTCTCTGGCCGAGGCTGCCGACCAGTACTCACGAGCGGGCGAATGGATGGCAGCCGACGTTCATCCCTAACACCCCGTCACCCTCACCGTGGTGGTCCCGCCGCAATGCGCTCGCGCAGGCTGGTGACGGATGGGCTATCCCAGGGAGATTCGATCCACCAGGTGGCGCCCGCTTCCTTAAGTGGACGAACCTGCTCCCGGGCGGCTTCCGTGTTATTGGCTGGGGTCGTCCCTTCGAGAATGATGTCGAAGGGCTCGTCCTCGCCCTTTCGCTCGCGCACCGCCGCGGCAATGGCCCGGATATCGTCCGGAGATGGCGATCCAGTGGGAGGGGGGCCGATAGCCGGCATGATGCCGTCGTAGCGGAGGGCGCGGTCGACGCTCTTCGGGCGAGGCCACACGGCGACGACCCAGATTGGGATGCGCGGCTGTTGGAGGGATGGCGGGCGAAACGCCATCTCCGCCATTCGGTAGTGCTTCCCCTCATAGGTGAACGGCGCACCGCTCCAGGCGCGAGTCAGGATCTCCAGGCTCTCGTCGAGCAACTCGGCGCGAGTGCGGCGATCGGTTGGCTCGCCGACACCGGCGAAGCCGGGATCGTCGACGGCGCCGAGTCCCACCGGCAGGACGATCCGTCCGCCTGAGAGATGGTCAAGGGTCGCGGTCTCACGCGCGAGCTTCCAGGGGCGGCGACGAGCGGGCGGGGTGACGATGGCGCCGAAGCGGACACGCTCGGTCCGCATGGCGATCGCGGCCAGCGTCACCCAGGGATCGTAGATGGGATCGACCCCTGGAATAGCCATGCCATCCCAATAGAAGACGCCGTCCCAGCCGGCGGCTTCCGCCTCGGCCGCCATGTCGGCGATCTCATGGATGTCACCGGCAGTGAGGACGATACCGTAGCGCACGGAACGGCTCCCAGATCAGTCGAGACGGCAAGACGGCAAGACGGCCTCTTCCCCCTTCCCCCTAAGCGAAGCGACACCCCCTGAAGCCGCGAAGCGGCTGGCTCCCCCTTGAGCCAAAGGCGACTCCCCCTCGCTACGCGGTTCCCCGGAAGGTGTCGCTCCAGCGGAGCAGGCGGCGCTCACCGCGAGCGAGGAGCCAGTCGGTCCCCTTCCCGAGCAACGCCAGGAGCATGATACTCAGCAGGATGATGTCGGCCCGGCCGCTATTCTGGCCGTCTATAAGCAGGAACCCCAGCCCTCGGGACGCCGCGATGAGCTCGGCGGCTACCAGGAACAGCCAGGCCTGCGCGAGCCCCAGGCGCAGCCCGGTGGCGAGCGAGGGGAACGCCGCCGGCACCAAAATCTCCCAGGTGAGACTCCAGCCGCGTAGGCCGTAGGCGCGGCCGACCTCGATCAGCTTGCGGTCGATCTGGCGCACGCCGGAGACGAGGTTGGTGTAGACCGGGAAGAACGCGCCGAGCGCAATCAGGGTCAGCTTCGGTGCTTCGCCGATGCCGAGCCAGAGCACGAACAGCGGAACCCATGCCA
This sequence comes from Chloroflexota bacterium, assembly GCA_019348515.1. GTDB lineage: Bacteria > Chloroflexota > Chloroflexia > Thermomicrobiales > UBA6265 > JACCXM01. The sequence goes on from JAHWJF010000026.1 coordinate 7,793, forward strand.
GAGAAGGCACCGCCCGCAGCGCGTTGAGCGTCGGGCCGAGGAGACCCTCTATCGGCCGCGAGAATCCAACCGCGAGCCCGAGGATTATGGCGACCGCAGAGCCGACTCCCCAGCCGATACTTACCCGCTCCACGCTGGCAAGCACATTGGGAACGAGAAGACCGATATCCTGCAGCTCGCGTCCGGCGGCGATCACGTCGAGCGGCGGTGGAAGCTGGCTGCGCGAATAGACCCCCTGGTTCACCGCGAGCTGCCACAGCGCCAGGATGAGCAGCGGAACGATCAGCGATCGGATCGCGCCGATACCGCTGACCGGAAGGCGGACGCGCGGCGGCGCGAGCCGTGGCGGTGACTGGCCGCCCGCCACTCGCGCCGCTCCTCGTTCAAGTGCCGGATCCATGCTCACCATCGGCGGGTCCTTCCTCGCGCGGAATCGTCTGTCCTCGGCTGTACATCAGTCTCGCGTGCCTAGGTCCCGTGGTCGCGGAACCCGAGCATTCCGCTCTCAGGCGGCCGGCTCTTCGGCGGCCACGACGCTCGCCGCAGTTTCCGGGGCCAGCAGCTCGGCGAGCACCGCTTCGACGTCAGTTCCCGGCTTCACCTGGTTCTCCGCCACCATGATCGGGATTACTCCACGCAGCACTTCAAGGTGCGTCTCACCCGGCACCGGATCCATGTCGAGGACGGTGCGCTCGAAGAGCTCTCGCTCGGCGACCTCGGTCGAGATTTTGGCCTCCTCAGCCAGGATCTGAGCAGCCTCGTCCGGGTTGTCCAGAATCCACTGACGCGCCCGTTCGTACGCCTGCAGCACCGTGGCAGTCAGGTCCGGGTACTGGGTGATGAACTCCTCATTGGCGTTGAGGAAGCCGTAGGTGTTGAAGTCGATGTTGCGATAGAGGAGCTTCGACCCCGCGTCGAGCTCGCTTGACGCCATCATGGGGTCGAGCCCCGCCCAGGCGTCGACCTCGCCCCGCTCCAGCGCGGTGCGGCCATCGGCATGCTGCAGATTGATGACCTCGACGTCGGCCCCGGAGAGTCCCGCCTCATTCAGCGCCTGCAGGAGGAAGAAGTAGGGATCGGTGCCCTTCGTGGCCGCGACCTTTTTCCCCTTCAGGTCGGCAACCGAGGTGATGGGAGAGTCGGCCGGGACGACGAGCGCCGTCCACTCCGGTTTGGAATAGATGTAGACGGTCTTGATCGGCGAGCCATTGGCGCGCGCCAGGAGGGCCGCGGCCCCGGCCGTCGAACCGAAATCAACCGCTTCGGAGCGCAAGTACTCGTTCGCCTTGTTGCTACCCGCGCTGAACACCCACTCGACCCCGATACCCTGCTCCTGCAACGCCTCCTCCAACCATCCGAAGCGCCGCAACACCAGGCTGCTCGGGTTGTAGTAGGCGTAGTCGAGGCGCACCGTCTCCGGCTGCTCCTGAGCGGAGGCCGCGGTCGCGGCGCGCCCCAGCACCGGGAAGACTCCCAGCGCCGCCAGCCCCTGAATCACGTCACGTCGCGAGATGCTCATCCGTACCGTCCTTCCCATGTCATTCATCATCAGTCATTCGCTCAGAGACGCCGAACCACCCTGGCCCGCGCCCCGGTGTCCGGATCAGGTGCCGGGATACCTATCGGCCCCGGTCATCAGGCCACCTCCTTCAGTCCGAACCGACCAAGAATCTCGGCGCGCAGCCGGCTCGGGTCGTGTCCCGCGGTGGCGTATTCCGCGCTGATCGACGCCGGTTTGCCGCCAAGCAGCACGATGCGGTCGGCAAGGCGGAGCGCCTCGTCGACGTCATGGGTCACCAGGAGCACGGTCCGCGAGCGGTCGCGGCAGGTCTCGCGTAGGAGGTCACCCATCTGCAAGCGGGTGAAGGCATCCAGCGCGGCGAAGGGCTCGTCCAGGAGCAGGACCGCGGGTTTGCGGACGAACGCGCGCGCCAGCCCGACCCGCTGCGCCATCCCACCCGAGAGCTGATACGGCCAGGCCCGCTCGTTGCCAGCGAGACCGACGCGCTCCAGCATCGCGGCGGGAGTCTCGGCATCGGGGACGCCACGTGCGCCGAGCGCGACATTCTGGGCAATGTTCTTCCAGGGCAAGAGCCGCGGCTCCTGAAAGACCATCGCGCAGCGGGGATCGCAATCGATCACCGTGCGGCCGCCGATCTTGATCTCGCCGGCCGTGGGGGAGTCGAGCCCGGCCACCAGACGCAGCAGGGTGCTCTTGCCGCAACCGCTGGCGCCCAGGACCGCCACGAATTCGCCGGGGGTCGCCTCCAGGTCGACTCCTCGCAAGACCGGCACCTGACTCCCTTGGCCCGAAAAGACCCGCGCCACGCCGCGAATCGAGACTGCCTCCGCCATCCGCGCCTCCCTCGGCTCCCTGCGTCTCTACCGGGGACAACAAAGCCCCCATCTTCTTGAGATGGGGGGTGTCCGTGCGGCGAATGGGCGCCGGGAACAACCGACCCTCATCTCCCAGCTCCGTGCTGTCGGACTTAGCACCTGCCCGGAATTCCGGGTGGTTGCTGGGGCTTCAACGGGCCGATCCCTCCGCCCCTCTGGATGAGTGTGGTTTTCGTCTTCAGTTGTGGGGGCATTGTGCAGTACTTGATCAAGAAATGCAAGAGGGGTCTTGCGGACATCCAGGGTCCGCGCGGCGACCAGGAATGAATCCGATCGCGCCGCGGGCACGTTCATTGTCACGAGGTCACTATCCAGGGATGGGATGCCCGGGTGACCCCGCGAGCAGACGCCGCCGCCAGCCCCGAGGGAGGCGCGGCAGTGCCGCTCTGACACTGGAGCAGCGAGGGGTTGCTCCGGTCTCGCGCTTGGCGATGCCTCCGCATCGCAACACGGCTGGACGCGGATGGGCGCTTCAGCCGAGGGAATCCATTGCCGGTCGGTCAACGAGCGCCAGGTTGGGTCATCAGCACCCCACGGCTTCGTCGTCCGGGTGGTAAGGGACGAGGGAAGGTTCAGATCATGCAGACCCCGCGATCTTGCGGCCCCCGCCGCCTCGCAATCGCCGTACTCGCGGTTGTCACGGTCGTCTCAGGTCTCGGTTCCGCCTTTATTCCATCACCAGACCGTGTCGCACTGGCCCGCGATGGCCTGGCGCTGGGCGACTCGCTCATTCTCGCCGGTCCGGGCGGGCAGTACGGCATTCTGACCGTGGCGCCGAGCGGCGCGGTGATGAGTGTTGATGGCGACCCGGTCGACGGGTATTACCCGGTCTCCTACGAGGGCATCAGTGGCTGGACCGCCATCGGTCTGCTGCAGGTCGCAGATGGCGGCGGTGGTAATGGTGGCGGCGGTGGCAACGGTGGTGGAGGCGGCGGTGGCAATGGCGGCACCACCCGTGAGATGGGCAATGGTGGCGTCGAAACGGTGACCGCGGCCCCCGTCCTTTCTGACGGCGGCGTGCCGGTCGAAGCGGCGCCCAGCGCCGCCGGCGCCGAACCCGTTACCGGCGGCACCTATGGCCCCGGCGGCGCCAGCTACAGCGAACAGCAGATTACCGACATCATCTACGAGGCCGCTGGCAATTACGGCCAGTCAGGCGACGACATGCTGCGGGTCGCGCGCTGCGAGTCCGGTCTCAATCCGAGCGCGGTCGGCGGTGGCGGGGCCTACCACGGGCTCTTCCAGTTCGTGCCTAGCACCTTTGCGGGCACCCCGTATGGCCAATACGACATCTACGATCCCTGGGCCAACGCCAACGCCGCGGCCTGGATGTGGGCCGAAGGGCAAAAGAGCAGCTGGGTCTGCCAGTAGAGTAACCCTCCCCCCAACCCCTCTCCCATCGCGATGGGAGAGGGGCTTTTTCCGCTCACCAACACCCTATCACCCTAACACCCATCACCCGCGTAACCAGGTGGTATTCTCAACACATCGATGCCGCATGGACCCCGCTGGAGCGGCCTGGAGTATGTGCCCTCGGTCCTGAGGCTGGACACGGGCCAACGACGTCATGCCACGTGGCCGACACGCTGACGCTGGGATGCTGCACTTCACTCGCTATCGCACGGCAGGCGTGTCGCCCCGATCCGGCGATCGAGCTCCGCGGCGATGGCGCATCGCGCTGCTCTTCCTGATGCTGCTCTGCGAGCTGAGCACGGTCGCGCTGCCGGCATTGGCGCGAGTACCCGCCCGATCGGCGGCTGCCATCGTCGAGACGCGCCTCCGTGCCGCGCCCGAGCGCCGCGCTGAGCCCCTGCTGCGGCTGCCCGAGGGGGCGAGTGTCACGGTCCACGGCAAGCCGGAGAACGGGTGGTACCTGGCCCGCCGCGGCGACCTCGAAGGCTATGTCCGTACCGGCGACGTGGCGACAACCGCGGTGACCCCGGCGACCAGCGTTCAACCGGGCGAAGACATTGACGCTCCTGATGTCATCGAACTGGAACAACGAGCCGCTGGCCGGAGCCGGGACCGCCGTAACGCGCGGGATCGGGACGAGCGGCGTCGCGGCTCCCGCGAGATCATCACCGCGAAGGATCTCAATCTCCGCGAAAGTCCGAGCCGGACTGCTCCGGTGATCACGGTGATGCCTCGCGGCGAGCGAGTCGAGCCGACTGGAGAGCATCGCGATGGCTTCGTGGAAGTCCGTTGGCAGGACGTCACCGGTTGGACGTTCGGCAAACATCTCGCCGCGCCGCGCCGGAGTGCGATGAAATCTGCTGTCGATCGGGATCGAGGTGGCGGATCATGGCGGCGGCGCGAGCTCATCGAGATCATCTACGCCGCCGCCGACCGCTATGGGCAATCGCGCGAGGACATGCTGCGGGTGGCTCGCTGCGAGTCCGATTTGGTGCCGGCGGCGGTCAACCGACCTGGGGGGTCCTACGGCCTCTTCCAGTTCAAACCCGACACCTGGCTGGGCACTCCGTTCGCCGAGTACGACATCTTCGATCCCCGCGCCAACGCCAACGCCGCCGCCTGGATGTGGTCGCAGGGCCGCCGCCGAGAATGGGTGTGCCAGTAGGCGAGTCGGGAAGTGAGACGGCAAGACGGCAAGAAGAAGCGTGAGTCGTGAGTCGACCACAGCCGATAGCTGATAGCCGATAGCTCACAGCGGCTACTGCGCCAGGTACCCGCCGTCGACCGGCAGGATGGCGCCGGTGATGAACGAGGCATCGTCCGAGGCGAGAAAGAGAATGGCGGCTGCGACCTCACTCGGTTCGCCGATGCGCCCCATGGGGTGCATCTTCTCGATCGCCGCCAGATACTCGACGCCACCTGGCTCCTCCGGCAGGCGCATGACGCGCTCCGTGCGGATCGTCCCAGGCGCCACGGCGTTGACCCGGATGCCGCGGTCGGCCCATTCGATCGCCAGATGTTTGGCGATCCCGGAGGCGACGAACTTGGCCGGGCCGTAGGTTGCCTGCCGCTTCTGCCCTTCTACCCCGGAGATCGATGAGAGACAGACGATCGAGCCGCCCCCAGTGGTCAGCATCGCCTCGATCGCAAACTTGCACGTCAGCCACATGCCGCGGCCATCGACGGCCATCACCTGGTCCCAATCCGCGACGGTCGATTCCAGGATGTCGCCCAGGGGGATGATCCCCGCGTTCGCCACCAGCACATCGAGCCGGCCGTAGCGATCGACCGCGGTCTGGATCATCCGCTGGGCATCGGCGACGACCGAGACATCGCCGGCAACCGCCGTCACCTCGGCCCCGGTTGCGCGTAGCTCGTCGGCCAGCGCCAGGAGCGGGGCTTCCTGGATATCGGTGACGACCAGGCGGGCCCCTTCCTGCGCGAAGCGAACAGCCGTGGCGCGGCCAATGCCGAAGGCAGCGCCCGTGATCACGCACACGTCGTTGTCAAGCCGGTTCATTCCACCTCTCCCCTCGTCCCTCCGCGTGCCGTTACCTCTTTGAGAGGATACGCTCGATGCCCCGCGTCTTGGGTGCGCGGCGAGCAAGGAGGAAGACGCCAGGATGACCAGCGACAGGCCTACATCCGACGCGGGGCCAGCGATTCGCCGCGCGCATCCATCCGAAGCCGGTGCTCTCAGCGAGCTGGCACTCCGCTCCAAGGGGCACTGGGGCTACGACGAGGACTTTCTGGCCGCCTGCCGTGACGACCTGGCCCGCTCGCCCGACGACATCGCGACCTCAGTGGTGTATGTCCACGATGAAGGAGACGCCGTCTTGGGGTATTACCGGGTGCTGCTCCAGGACGACGCCGTGGCGGAGCTCGACGCCCTCTTTGTCGAGCCGACCGCGATGTGCCAAGGGCTCGGCAAGCGCCTCTGGCGGCACGCGATAACCACGGCCACCGCGCTGGGATGCACCGAGATCGTCTTGCAGAGCGATCCCCAGGCCGAGGGGTTCTACCTGGCCATGGGCGCCGAGCGAGCCGGGGAGTCGCAGTCAACGGTGATGCCGGGGCGAATGTTGCCGCTGATGCGTTTCCGGCTCCGTTAGTGCGCGCCGCAAAACGGTGTCATTCCGGGCGCCAGCGAGGAATCTCGTAGCTCCA
>JAHWJF010000352.1 GCA_019348515.1 Chloroflexota bacterium
TCAATACGCGCACCACGCCCGGAACCTGCTCTGCCGCGCTCCGGTCAATGGCGCGAATGCGGCCGTGCGGATAGTGACTCGTGACGAGCCGCGCGTGCAGGAGATTGCCTGGCATGAGGTCGGCCGCGAACCGAGTTCGTCCTGTGACTCTGGCCGGTCCCTCCGGCCGCAGCAGCGGTTTGCCCAAATGGGCGCCGGATGACGCGTGGCCGCTTTCTGATGTCGCTCGAAGTTCGGTCTCAAGCATGAAGAATGCCCCACGAACGTTGCACGTGCGATCAGTCTACGCAAAGCTCGTGCCGCCGATGTATGGGCGGATCCCCAAAATCACTGGGAAAACCCTTGTCGCTTTTCCGGTGGCTGCCTCGGTCAATGCCTCCTAGCATTGGGCAATCTGAACCCGTCAGGTGCAGTTCGACGATAGCCTGGGAGACGACGATGCCGGTACGCACGCTCGCCCTATCAGAAGACGTGGCAGATCTAGCGCGATCCCCTGCCCCGTTTGTCATCGCGGCTGAGCGCGTGGTTACCGGTGCCGGCGGCGTGGTGCATCCAGCGGCGGCGGTCGTTATCGGGGAGGGGCGGATTCTGGCGGTCGGCCCGGTGAGCCAGGTCCTGGCTAGCGTGGGAGAGGGAACGCCGTGGATCGACCTTCCGGGCTGCACCATCCTGCCCGGCCTGATCGATTCCCACGTCCACCTCACGTTCAGCGCCGGTCCGTTCATCGCGCGGGACTTGCTGGCGGACGACCAGACCGCGTTACTCCTGCGCGGTGTCGTCAATGCGCGGCAGGCGCTGATGGCCGGGGTGACCACCGTCCGTGACCTGGGAAGCAGCGGCGATGTTGCCCTGCGCCTGCGCGATGCGGTCGCCCGGGGCCTCGTGCCGGGGCCGCGCATCCTCGCCTCGGGGAGGCCGATTACGATCCCGGATGGACACCTCCATTACCTCGGTGGCGTGGCGAACGGGATGGTAGAGATCCTGGCCCTGACCGAAGAACTGATCGGGCAGGGGGTCGATGTCGTCAAGATCATCGCCACCGGAGGAAACTCGACGCCGACGTCCGACCCGCTGGAGCCGGCCTTTACCCTGGAGGAGGTGCGCGCGATCGTCGATGCGGCGCATCGGGCCGGACTGCCGGTCACGGCGCACGCCAGAGGCGTCAAAGGGATCGCGTTGCTCGCGGAATCGGGGATCGACCAGATCGAGCATTGCCGAATGGAGGTCGCCCCTGGCACGTGGCGGTTCGATGAGGCGTTGGCCCGCCGGCTGGCGGAAAGCGGAGTCAGCGCCGCGCCAACCCTAGCGGCAAGCTTCCGTGCCCTGCAGCGGCAGGCGGCAGGGGATGAGGTGGGCGTTCGGGCCGGAGCCATCCCGATCCCGATCCGGCAGGAGAATGCGCGTCTGCTGCGCGAGGCGGGGGTGAGGGTGGTCGTCGGGACCGACGCCGGAGCCTGCCTGGCTCGCTTCGACGAGGCCGTGCACCTGGAGCTTGAGCTACTGGTGGAGGCTGGGTGGTCCCCGGTCGAGGCCATCGAAGCCGGCACGCTCGGTGCCGCATCGGCCATCCGTCGGGCTGATGAGCTCGGCAGCATCGAAGCCGGGAAGCTAGCCGATGTGCTGGTCGTGAGGGGCGACCCGACGGTTGACATCAGCTCCGTGCGCGAGGTCGAGCAGGTCTACCTCGGTGGGCGCCCCGTCATGCTCAACGGGAACCTGTCGTGCGACAGGCGGCCAACGCCCTGGCCCTGGCCGCGCAGCGAGATTCGGTAGCGTCCACTCACCCCAGCCTTCGCCCGGCCAGTGACCGCGAAGCGCCGACAGCGACCAGAAGGGCAATCGCGACGCAGACGACCGCCGTCGAGACGAGGCTCGGCGTGTAATTGCCGAGCCGATCTCGCGCGACGAGCGTGAACCACACACCCAGCGAGGCGCCGACGCTGAACCCGACGTCGAGCAATCCCGTAATGCGTCCAAACTGGTGACCGGAAAACGTTCGCGTGTGAGCCACGGTCACGGCGACGCCGACGATGCCGCGTCCGATGCCGGCAACGATCACGTAGCACGCCAGCATCCAGACGGGGTTCGCCGTGACCTCGAGGAGCGCTATGCTGCCGGCGGTCATCAACATCGCGCCGAGCGCGGCGGCCCGACGAAAGCCCCAACGATCGGCCAGTCCGCCGCCGGTCGCACCGCCGATGCTGTTCAGCGCTCCGAAGACCCCGGCCAGGACCGCCGCCGCGTAGGCCGCCACGCCGGTCTCGATGAGATAGGCAACGAGGTAGGTAGGGATCAAGAGCAAGTAGCCAAGGCAAAGGAATGCGAACAGGAAGAGCCAAAAGGCATGGGGGTGGGCCGCTTCGTTCGCTGGCGCAAGCGAGAATCGCGCCGCGTTCGAGGCGGCCCGGGATGGTGGCACCGGTGTGGTGGTGAGGATCAGCGGCAGGAGCACCGCCAGGACAATGACCGCGAAGACGCCAACGGCAACGTGCCAATCGCGCAGGTCACTCAGCGCCTGGACGGCCGGGCCGATGAGCAACGGCGAAGCGCCTTGCCCCATCATGGCAATGCCCATGGTGCGACCCAGGTTCTCAACCGACCCGACCGAAAGGAGCTTGATGATTGGCGTATAGCCGATGAGGGCCGCGCCGGGACCGGCGGCAGTAGCCCAGCCGACCCACATCTGCCACGACGTGGCGGGCGTCGCCGTGGCGATGAGGCCAAGGCTCAACGCAATCAGACCACTCCCCGCAAGCATCGGCAGCCGTGTACCGATGCGGTCAATGAGGAATCCTGCCACTAGGGTGCCCGGAGCGTAGAGGAGAACGCCGACCGAGAAGGCGGCGGCGAGGTTATGGGCGTTCCAACCCGGCTCGGCCGTGATGATCGGAAAGAGCACCGCGTAGGCCGAGCGGATGCCGGTCATGACGAGCCAGCAGGCGAACGCCAGCGCGATCCCCGCCGGCAGTTTCCGCCGGATGGCCGGGACCGTTTGGGTTGCCGGTTGTCCCGCGCCCACGCCGCCCCCGTCCCCCAGCTTCGGCCCTAGAGCTTGCGCAGTTGCGGATCGAGGTAGTCGCGTATCGAGTCACCAAGGATGTTGGCGCCAAGCGCGGACAGGATGATCGCCAGGCCGGGGAAGGTGGTGAGCCACCAGGCGGTGGTGAAGTATTCGCGCCCTTCACCGAGCATCCCTCCCCAGCTCGGTAGCGGCGGCTGGACGCCGAGACCGAGGAAGCTGAGCGACGCCTCGAGGATGATCATGTCGGCGAAGCGGAACGAGGTGATGACGATCGCCGGTGCTGCCACGTTCGGCAGGATGTGGCGCAGGAGGACCCTGCTGCCGGAACTTCCCAGCGACTGCGCGGCGAGGACGAACTCTCGCTCGCGCAAGGAGAGGGCAGACACCCGGATGAGCCGGGCGTATGCGGCCCAACTGTTGAGCACCATCACCACGATCAGGTTGGTCAGGCTTGGCCCCAGGATGGCGAGGATGCCGATTGCGAAGATGAGATACGGGAGTGAGAGCTGGATATCGGTCAGGCGCATGATCGTGGCGTCGACCGCGCCGCCATAGTATCCCGCGAGCAGCCCGAGGCTAACGCCGATGGACGCCGCGATAACGATCGTTATGGAGGCCAGTCCGAGCGAAATGCGCGAACCGAGCACGATGCGGCTGAAGATGTCGCGCCCTAATTGATCGGTGCCGAGTGGGAACTCCAGACTCCCACCTTCCGCCCAGAAGGGCGGCAGCACGCGCGCCCGCAGGTTCTGTTCGTCGGGTCCGACCGGCGCCATCCACGGCGCGAAGATGGCGACCAGAGCGAGCACGGCAACGATCCCCAGACCGATGGCCACGGCCCGGTTCCGCCGCACGAACCTGGCGGCGCGATCGAGCCGGCTGTTCCCGCGCGGGGCGGAGAGAGCGCCGGTCCGGTGCCCGAGCTGGGCTTGCACCGCGGTACCTTCGGTCATGGCCCCTCGCTACGTAGTCTTGATCCGCGGATCGATATAGCCATAGAGCAGGTCAAGCGCGAGGTTGATGAGGATGAAGAGTCCCGCAACGACCAGGATCCCGGTCATCACGACCGGGTAGTCTCGCTTCGAAATCGACTCCAGGATCAATGTGCCGACGCCCGGCCAGGCGAACACCGTCTCGGTCATGACCGCCCCGCCCATCAGACCGCCAAACTGCAATCCCATCACGGTCACGATCGGAGGAAGCGCGTTGCGCAGCTCGTGCGCGGTGATGATATGTCGTTCGCCAAGACCCTTCGCCCGCGCGGTGCGCACGTAATCCCGGTTCAGCACCTCCAGCATTTCCGAGCGGGTGACGCGCGCCAGGAGGGCAATCAACCAGAACGCCAGAGTGATCGTGGGCAACACGGCATGCTCCCAACCGCCGCGGCCCGAAACCGGCAGCAATTGAAAATGCACCGCGACGAGGAGGGCGAGCATCATTCCGAGCCAGAATGTCGGTACCGACTGCCCGAGCAGCATCAGCACCATCAACGCGCGGTCGAAGAGCTTGCCTCGGTTCAGGGCAGCGAAGATGCCGGCGGGGATCGCGATGAGGTTGGCCACAAGGGTCGCCAAGATGGCCAGCTCCAGCGTAGCCGGCAACCGCCTCATGACG
>JAHWJF010000353.1 GCA_019348515.1 Chloroflexota bacterium
CATGGCTTCTCGATCCTCCCCTGACCGACAACGGACCCGCGATCCCGATCACGGCTAGGAATCGTATGCATTCCGGGCATTAAGCGCCTGCCCTGCTCGATTCTTATTGCAGAAGGCTCCTCGCTCGAACCGGTTCCAGAACCTGCCGATGACCTTTCGCCGGGCATCGGTCAGGCGTCCCTTGCCCCGGTGGCCGCGTGTGCTTCGTCCGCCTGGAACAGGTCGTAGTTGAGCGTCTGCGCCGCCGTCGCGCCCTCGTGCGCCGCCGTCACGATCTGGTGGGCGAACAGCCGCGTGCAGTCCCCCGCCGCGTAGACGAACGGCTCGCTGGTCCGCTGCTCGATATCGCCCTTGATGTACCCGCCGCCACTAAGCTCCAGCCCCAGGGAGCGTGCCAGCGCCGTCTGCGGCGTGGCCCCCTGGTGGCTGAACAGGTGCTCCGCCGGCAGTTCCCGCCCGTCCTCCAGCCGCAGGGACGCCAGCATCCCCGGCTCGCCGTCCCGCGCCCGCCCGTGGTCGATCCGCCCAATTACCAGCGGTATCTGCCGCCGCGCCAGCTGGTCAGCCGCCTCCGGCGTCAGCCCCAGTGCCCCATCGTTGGTGACCAGCGTCACATCCGGCGTGAAGCGATGCATCTGCAATGCCGTCGTCGCCGCCTCGTCGTCATTGCCGGCCACCACCACCCGTTTGCCCTGCATCTCGTAGCCGTCGCAGACGATGCACCAGTGCAGGCTGCGACCGACGAACGCCTCGAACCCGGGGAAGCGCGTCCAGTTATCTCGCACCCCCGTGGCGAGGAGCACCCCGCGCGCCCGGCAGCCCTCGCCGCCCGACCCCTCCAGCATGAACCCGCCCGGCACCCGCTGGATGGCCACCACCTCGGAATCACAGAACCGCGCGCCGTACCGCTTTGCCTGTGCCGTTCCCCGCTCGCACAGTTCCCGCGCCGGCATCCCCTCCGGGAAGCCCAGGTAGTTGTGGTTGACCTGCGGGTAGTCTGACCGCCCCGGCTGCGGCCGGTCGAAGACCAACACCGAGCGCAGGGCGCGGGCAAGGTTGACCGCCGCCGCCAGCCCGGCGGGGCCACCGCCGACGATAGCGGCGTCGAAGTCGAGGCGTTCGGGCATCGTTATCTCCGGTCTGGGGTTACGTGGTAGGTCCACGGCGAGGAAGACGAGGCACGCTTGAGCGATCCTCCGCGGCCGACGGACGCAGGTTCGGTGCCGCACGTTGAAACCGGTTCCTTGAACCCTCACACGGTGAAGCCATTGCTGCTACTGTGTCCGGGCAGAATCGGAGCAAGCATCTTGCCATGTGATGGCGTCTCGGACGTGCCGCGACGCGTCGCTGTTCGCGCCGGAAGATCGGCGGAGTCCCTTCACGATCGCACCGGATACCGGAATAGAACCCGGCGAACGACGACTGCCGGGTATGGAGTCTGCCATGCGAACCCCCGCGCTCTCACGCCGTGTCCTGGCGTTGCTCATCTCGGTGCTGGCGCTCGCGCCGGGGCTCGTCCTGGCCCAAACGGCCACCCCAGCTCCGGCAGGCTGCGCGGCTGGCAGCAGCGGCATCGGCGACCCGTACTACCCGCTGCTGGGAAACTCCGGCTATGACGTCCAGCACTACACCCTCGATCTCGACCTTGACGTGGCCGGCGGGGCGATCACGTCCGGTCGCGCCACGATCGATGCCCTCGCGCTCCTCGACCTGTGCGCGTTCAACCTCGATTTCCTCGGGCTGGAGATCGACGACATCACGGTCGATGGACAACCAGCATCGTTTACTCGCTATAGTGGCGAGCTCACCATCGACCCTGCCGCGCCGCTAGCGTCCGGTTCGCGCTTCACGACCGAAATTGCTTACCACGGCACGCCGCTGGGCCAGGAGGCGCCGACCATCGGCACGCTGCTGGTCGACATCGCGGGCCTCATCTTCGGATTCGGTCCTGGCGAGCGGAAGCCCGGCCCCATGGAGGGCGAGCAGTACGGCTCCGGGTGGTGGAGCGGCCGCGAGGAGATCTTCATCGCCGGCGAGCCGGCCGGCGCCGAGTCGTGGTTCCCGGTCAATGGCCACCCCGCCGACAAGGCGAGCTACACCCTGCGCCTGACCGTGCCAGAGCCCTATTCTGTGGTCTCCAACGGCCTCTTGACCGAGACGATCGCCACGGAAACCGGGACCACCACCGTCTGGGAGTCACACGACCCGATGGCCAGTTACCTCGTCACCCTGCACGCTGGTCGCCTCGATATCGACCTGCGCGAGGGGCCGGGAGGATTGCCTATCCGCACCGCCTTTGCCGCGTCGATCTCGCAAGGGCAGCGGGCGATGTTCGACCGCCTGCCGGAGATGATCGAGTATTTCGAGTCGGTTTTTGGTCCCTATCCCTTCGAGTCTGTCGGCGGCACGGTGGTGGGAGCGCCGATCCTCTTCGCGCTCGAAACGCAGACACTACCCATCTATGGCGCGTTGCCTTTTGCCGGCAATGCGCCGTTGACCGGGGAGGAACTGGCCGGGCTCGAAACCCTCGTCGCCCACGAGACCGCCCATCAGTGGTTCGGCGACACCGTCAGCCTCCTCCGCTGGCAGGACATCTGGTTGAACGAAGGGTTCGCGACCTACGCCCAATTCCTCTGGACGGAGCACACCGAGGGCGTGGTCGCGCGGAACCATCAGGTAGCCCAGCTCTACGCGTTCCACGCCACGCTCAACCCGTTCCAGGACCCTGAGCAACTCGCCGCTCTCAATGCCAAGGACGTCATCGACGGCTATCGAAACTTCAGCCGCAGATTCCTCAGATCTGCCGTCGCCGAGGAGTTTGTTCGCGACTACCAGGAGGGACTTGGAGCGGCCACAGAGGCAGATCTGGAGAACCTCACCGGCGAGCAGGGCTTAGCGCAACTGGCGGCGCAGGGAGTCACCGCGGACTTCTTCCCCGGCGCCCCCGCGCGTACCGGCGACCCCGGCGCGACCGAGCTCTTCTCCCCTTCCATCGTCTACGAGCGCGGGGCGCTCACGTTGCACGCGCTCCGTCTGACCCTCGGTGATGAGACGTTTTTCACCATCCTCCGCACCTGGACCGCCCGCTTCCACAACGGGAACGCCACAACGGAAGACTTCATCGCTCTCGCCGAGGAGATCAGCGGCGAGCCGCTCGACGACTTCTTCGAGGCCTGGCTCTTCGATCCCGCTCTGCCCGCTCTGCCCTCCCCTCGCGACGCGAGCGCCGGTGCGGCAACTCCCATCGCTGGGTAGCGGTTTGGGGTGAGGGCCGTCTTGCGCCCGGACGATGCATCGATTACCGTGCGCGCATTGCGATAATTGAAAACGGGATGCTCGAAGCACGTTCGCGTTCGCGGGAAGAGCGGTACGGTGCACCGCAGCGCGTGTCCTGTATGTTGCGCAGAGACCTACCGCCGTTGAGGAGGACGACATTGCGACGACGCTGGAAAAGGCCGGTTCATTCTCGTTTCTTCCCTGGAATGCGCTCGATACCGCGATCGGCGGTGACCTGCTGCTTCCGGATAACCCTCGCTACGACGAGGCGCGCCGTATCTGGAACGGGATGATCGACCGCCGCCCGGCGGCAATCGCGCGCGTCCGGACGGTGGACGACGTTGTCGCGGCGGTGCGCTTCGGCCGCGACCATGGGCTGGAGATCGCGATCCGCGGCGGTGGGCACAACGCGGCCGGGCTCGCTGTAGTCGATGATGGGTTGGTGATCGATCTCACCGAGATGAACCAGGTGCAGGTCGACCCCGAGCGGCGCACCGCGCGCGCCGGCGGCGGCGCGACCTGGGGAGATTTCGACGCCGCGACCCAGGCGCACGGGCTGGCGACCACCGGCGGCGCGATCTCGATGACCGGGATCGCCGGTCTCACCCTCGGCGGCGGGTTGGGTTACCTGATGCGCTCACGAGGTCTCGCCTGCGACAACCTCATCGGGGCGGAGGTTGTCCTCGCCGATGGGTCGGTCGTCCGCACCAGTGAGACGGAGCGCCCTGAGCTGCTCTGGGGTTTGCGCGGCGGCGGCGGCAATTTCGGCGTCGTCACCGAGTTCGAGTACCGGCTCCACCCGCTCGACGGGGTATACGCCGGGCTCCTTCTCTACCCCCGGGACCGCGCCGTCGAAGCGTTCCAAAACTATCGGGAGCAGACAGCGTCAGCCCCGGATGAGTTGACCACCTTTTTCGCGCTCCTGAGCACCCCGGACGGCGTTCCCGTCGTGGCCTACGTTCCGGCCTACGCCGGCGAAGCCGAGGCCGGGGAAGCAGCCGTCGCCGGATATCGCGCTCTTGGCGAGCCGATCGCCGACATGGTTGGCCCCATGCCCTATCTGGCCCTCCAGCAAATGCTGGACGAGGGGTTCCAATCAGGCCCGCATGTCTACTGGCGATCCCACTTCCTGACCGGTCTTCCCGATGAAGCGATCGACATCATGGTCGCGGCCGCCAATGCCGCGCCATCACCGATGAATTCAGTCCTGGTCGAGCACGTCGGTGGCGCCGTGTCCCGCGTTGGCAAGGATGAGACGGCCTTCGATCACCGCGACGCCGAATACAACTTCGCGGTCATTGCTAAGTGGATCGACCCCGCCGACGCCGATACCAACATCGCCTGGGCGCGCGATCT
>JAHWJF010000354.1 GCA_019348515.1 Chloroflexota bacterium
CCTTGCGCATCAAATACCCCAGGACGCCAAAAAACAGCGCCACCCACACATCGAACATGTTGTTCCGCACGCCATAGGTTCCAATAAAACTCAGAACGAGAATGATCGGACCGAGGACCGGGAAGGGCACCTGAGCGAATTTGGCCCAGAGACCGACCAGCGGGAGATTGAGGACGAGCAGCATGACATTGCCGATATACATGCTGGCTATCAGCGGCCAGACGAAGTCAGGATGTTCCGAGAACAGCAAGGGTCCGGGGCGCACCCCGTGAATCATCAGCGCTCCCAAGAGCACGGCAAGAGGCGCCGACGGTGGGATGCCCAAGGTTAGGAGCGGCACCATCCCGCCGCCGGTTGCAGCGTTATTCGCGGCTTCCGGGCCCGCGACACCTTCGATGACTCCAGTACCGAATTTCATGGGATGCTTGGAAATCTTCTTCTCCAGGTCATACGAGAGAAACGAGGTCACCGCGGACCCGGAGCCAGGAAGAATTCCCAGGAAGAACCCCACCGCCGAGCCGCGCAGCATGGCCCCGAACGAGTTCCTGAAATCCTCTCTCGTTGGCCAGATGCCTTTGAGCTGCCCCATCACATACGACGAGGTGCGATCTTCGACGCCCTGGAGTACCTCGCTGATCGCGAAGAGGCCAACCACTACGCTGATGAAGTTGATGCCACCCATGAGCTCCAGGGTGCCGAAGGTGAAGCGCGCGCTCCCGTAGATAGGGTCGAGCCCAATCATCGCGATTAAGAGGCCAAATGCTCCTGCTAACAGGCCCTTGACCAACGACTTCCCGGCAAGGCTGATGACGAGCGTCAAACCGAGAAGCATCAAACTGAAGTATTCCGGCGGCCCGAAGCGGAGCGCAAAATCGGCGAGCGGCGGCGCCAGGAGACCTAGCCCAATGAGGCTGAACGTTCCGGCGATGAACGACGCGATGGCCGCGATGGCCAATGCCGGGCCTGCCCGCCCTTGTCGCGCAAGCTGGTACCCGTCCAGCGCCGTCACGACCGATGCCGCCTCGCCCGGCGTGTTGATCAGGATCGCTGTGGTGGAGCTGCCGTACATCGATCCGTAGTAGATGCCAGCCAGCATGATGACCGAGGTAACCGGATCCATCCCGGCGCTGATCGGGATGAGCAGCGCGATGGCGGCTGTCGGCCCAATACCGGGAAGGACCCCGACAAGCGTGCCGAGAAGGACGCCAACCAGGGCGAAGAGGAGGTTCTGAGGCTGCAGGGCGGTCGCAAAGCCGTCACCGAGATAGGAAAGAACCGACACCGTTCTGTCCCACTCCTCTCATTACCCCCATATGGCACGGGGCAATGGCGCATGCAAGAGGACTTGAAAGACCAGCACCATGGCCAACGTGAAGAGCACGCCGACCAGGACGGCGACCCACCACGTGTAATCCCCCCACCACCAGGTCATGCCGGTCAGAAACAGCGCCGTGGCGATAGGGAATCCGAGGATAGGGACTGCCGCCGTGAACAGCACGAGAGCGACGACGGTGCCCGCGACCCGACCCACGTCGTTCCGGGAAGGCCAGCTGGATGACGCCTTGTGGCTTCCTGGGTGGATCAGGAGCATGGCGCCGAACGCCATAAGCGACAGTCCGGTGATGAGTGGCAGCAGGCCGGGGCCCGGCACCCCTTTGGCGAGGAGCACCATCCTCGTCGCCAGGCTCACCACCCAGACACCAAGCACCACGGTGACGACGCCGGTGACCCGATCAGTGGTCGTCATGTGCTGCACCGTCGCTGACCAATAGCTCGCCATTTTCGAGGATCTTCTCGCCATCCACCTCGATCGTGGTCTTATGCATCAGCAGGTCATAGTGGCAGGCTGCTTTGACATTGCCCCCAAGGGTGATGCTGGTTCCAGTCCCGAAGTGCACTGTCCCCCAACACCCTTCGTCCTCCAGCATCTCACCAGACAACCGGCAAGCAGGATTGAGGCCGATACCGAGTTCGGCGACGTTGTAGACGTTGGGATCGTCCAGCTCCGCCCATGCAGCGCGGATGACGTCCGCGGCGGCGCCGCCCGCCACACTGGTAATCTGGCCATCCACCACGGTGAACCGCACCGGCTCACGCAACACACCTATCCCAAGATATGGGATGCTCGCGTCAGCCACGATCACGCCCTGTGCGGAACCCTCGACCGGCGAGACCGTTGCCTCGATGTCGGGCACCGGGGAGAACTCTCCAGGGCCGACAATGCATGTCTTGGCGATACCAGTTCGTCCGGCAATGGAGAGAACGACATCAGTGCCTGCCGGAGTGAGCACGCGAACCTGACTGCCACGTTCGAAATACCCGGCTACGTGCTCACAGATGGGCTTGAGTGCCTGAAAGTCCGCATCCAGACCACCGCCTTCCATCATCTTCTGGGTGAACCCAGTCATCACTACTGCACGGGCACCTGCGGCACAGGCGTCTCGGATCGCGGATGTATGGGTGATGGAGATGGCCACCGGAGTGAAGATGACGTCAGCGGCGTGCATCGCGGCGGCCACCGGCCGTGGCGGCTCGTGGCCATCCTGGCTGCGGGTAGCCATGATGGCGACGGTTACCCCTGCTCCTGACTCGGTCGCCGCGACGGCGACCGCATCAGCAATCGCCAGCTTCTCCGAATCAGTCACCACGAGAACCGACTCGCCAGGCTGCACACCGGCGCAGACCTCCACGAGCTTTCGAGCCCCGCTGGCCATTGGGTTCACGTCGCTCACGGCACCCTCTTCCGCCGATGCATGTTCACAATACGAACATGATGTTCAAGATTTCTCTCTGTGCCTACCCTAGTTGGTCGATGTGACGCTGTCAAGCGGCCAGGAAACCCGTCGAGGCGCACCGAAACCCGCGTGGAAGAACCCTCTGGTCTGGCCAGCCCGGGGCCGTACTCCGAAACGACGGCTGCTACGCCACCGAAACGTCCAGATCGGCAAGCAATCGGGCAACTTCCGCCTGGCCCTGGTCATCCAGGCGAATTTCCGGGCTGCGAATGGCTGCACATGTGAGCACCCTGCACCGTTTGAGAATCTCCTTGCGAATCGCGAGACCCACGCTCTGCTGGCCCTCGTAGCGGATCAGGGGCACGTAGCGATAGAAGGTCTCCCGCGCCCGGTCGAGGTTGCCCGCGGCAAAGTCGTCATAGATGCTCACGAGAACTTCAGTCATGGCGAATCCGGTCATGGTGCCGACCGCTCCGCGTTCCAGCTCCTCGAGAAAATACTGACCTCCAAGGCCGCCGAAGATCTGCGCATCCGGACGCAGCTCCGGGACTCAACCGGCGACTGGCAGGCACCGCATCCGTTTCAACAGCCCCATTCAGGGAGTCGCCACGTGTTCCCTGAGTCGGGCACATGTCACGCGCATCAGGGTTGGACGCCATGCTTCGGTTATTGTTACGCTGCATGCGTTCGCACAGTGGAGTTGATGTGCACAATGCGCACGGATCGTGCGACATCGCAAACGGAGCCGACTCGCCAGGACGTGCAGTCAGTGCGGCGAGCTATGCAGGTCTTGTTCGCTTTTTCAGCCGAAAGGCCGCAACTCGGAGTGGCCGAGATCGCCCAGTACGTTGGACTCAACCGCACGACAGTGCATCGTCTGGTTGGCACCCTCGAAGCGACCGGGATGATTCGCCGCGATCCTGTCAGCCAAAAGTACGCCCTGAGCGCACGGGTGCTCCAGTTGTCCGATGTCTTTCTCCAACAGAGCGATCTGCGGTCCATCGCCATGCCCGCCTTGACTGAATTGCGTGACAAGACCAATGAGACGGTCGCGCTCCATGTCCGGGAAGGGTCCTCGCGCATCGTAATTGCCCAGGTTGGCGCGAACCGTGACGTGCGGCACATGTACCGCAATATCGGCGAGCCTATTGCGCTCCATCTTGGAGCCCCGGGAAAGGTGATGCTTGCGTTCGCAACCCCCGCCGAAATCGCCGCGTATCTCGCCAGTGGGCCGCTTGTCAGCACAACACAGCACTCGGTCACCGATCCCGAGATCCTCGGCGAGGAGTTGGCGACGATCGCGAAGCAGGGATACGCCGTCTCCTGGGAAGAGCGCACGCTTGGTGTCGTGTCCCTCGCCGCGCCCATCTTCAATGCGACGGGCGCCGCCGTGGCGTCTGTCAATGTCAGCGGACCGAGTCAGCGAATCCGAAAGCAGGATGTCCGCGCCTTCGTGCCACTGGTCGTGGGTACGGCAAGAGGAATCTCGCATGGTATTGGGTATCTCGATGCGGGCACAGGTGCACCGCCGCACAGCAATTGACCCAGGCTAGCGGGGTGCCACATGGCGCTGTGCATGCGGAGGACATGCCATCACCACTGGGTGCGAAAGTCAGACGGTACAGGACGAAGGGACCATCCCCCAATTGCGGAGCGTCATTCGCGTGCCACTGAACACTCGTTGATTGACGTCAGCACCGGGATCAGCGGCAAACACGTTCCCGTGCCAGAACATCTCCTCCTGCTCTGATGCCCAGCAGATAGGCAGCCGCTCTCCTTCAGCTGTCACCCCGGAGCGCTACGCGGAAGCGCGTCAATGAACGGTGTTGGTATGACCGCAGATGATGTGGCTGGCAGCGAATGGATTATCTAGGACATCTGCCACGCGCGAGATT
>JAHWJF010000355.1 GCA_019348515.1 Chloroflexota bacterium
TGATTGCCGTAACGCACGCCCGCTCTTGTTGCGCGTCGGCGTGCGCTGCCCAACCTGTGGCGAAGGTGAGGTCGTCGAGCGGCGTTCAAAGAAGGGCCGTGCGTTCTTCGGGTGCGAGCGCTATCCAGCCTGTGACTTCGTGTCCTGGTACAAGCCTGTCGATCGCGTTTGCGGCAATTGTGGCAATGGGTACCTGGTGGAGTCCGGGCGGCGCGGACAGGATAAGTGCCCGGCGTGTGGGGTACTCACCGAGCGGGGCGTGGATCTGGCTCGAGCCGGCTGACCTCGGCACGAGTGTAACGAGCGAATCAGTTAGAATGACTGGTTCGATACCAGCCGCGTGACGCGCGTCAATGCAGCGGCGTCGTTGAGGACGCGTCATTGAGGAACCACAAAGCATATGCCCCGCAATCGGCAAGTTCACGCGTCCCGGATCGATAGCAAGACCATCCGTAGTACGACTATTCTCGGTGTGCGGCGCGATGGAATTGTCGCGTTGGCGGGCGATGGCCAGGTAACAGCCGGAGACGTGGTGCTGAAGCATGGCGCCCGGAAGATTCGTACGCTCTACGATGGAGCGGTCATAGCGGGTTTTGCTGGCGCCGTCGCCGACGCGCTGACGCTTTTCTCGAAGTTCGAGACCCAGCTGAAGACCTCCGATGGCAATCTGCGTAGAGCCTCCGTCGAACTGGCAAAGGAGTGGCGGACCGATCGCTATTTGCGCCGGCTCGAGGCCCAGCTTATCGTCGGAGATGGGGAGTCGCTGCTCGTGCTGTCGGGCGAAGGCGATGTGATCGAACCAGATGACGGAATCGCGGCGATTGGGTCAGGCGCTCCCTACGCTACCGCGGCCGCGAAGGCGCTCGTTGCTCACACCGATCTTCATGCGCGGGAGGTTGTGGAATCGGCAATGAGGATTGCCGCCGATCTCTGCATTTTCACGAACGATCGATTCACCATCGACTCCGTGGAAGGGCCGCCCGAAGACGATTCTGGCGACGATTCCAGATCTGAAATGGAGTCCGACGGACCACCAGACGAAGAGGAATAGAGGGAATGGTCGAGGCTCAACCGCGCACCATGCCGGTGCATTCCGGTGGACGTCCAACAAGCGACATGTCCCTTCCGGCGCCGATCATCGAAGATCTGACGCCGGCGCAGATTGTCACCGAGTTAGACCGCTTCATCATCGGCCAGGGCGATGCCAAGCGAGCAGTCGCGGTAGCACTGCGGAACAGATTCCGGCGGCAGCTCCTGCCTGAAGAGATGCGGGGCGAAGTGGTCCCGAAAAACATCCTCATGATGGGTCCGACGGGTGTGGGCAAGACCGAGATTGCACGGCGTGTTGCCAAGATTGTCGATGCGCCGTTCGTGAAAGTCGAAGCGACCCGTTTCACAGAGGTGGGTTACGTCGGCCGGGACGTGGAATCAATTGTTCGCGATCTCTGCGAGGTCGCCATCGACATGCTCCATAGCCGGCGACTTGAGCAGGTCAAAGAGGAAGCGGACAAAGCCGCGCGTCAGCGTCTGATCGATCTTCTCACTGAACAGCTTCTCTCCGAAACGAGAAGTCGAAACGGTCGAGGAGGTGCAGTTGCTGGAGGGGGCACGGCAGCGCCTAGACGTGTTACCGCCGCGGAAGAGCGGCGTCGCAAACGCGAGCAAGAGCGCCTCCTGGCGCTTCTGAACGAGGAAGCTCTGGAGGAGGAAACAGTCGAGATTGAGGTTGACCCGGCGTTTGCCGACAGCGCACATGACGCGTTTGGATCGCTCTCCCCGGACGAGTTATATGACTCGTTTCAGGACTTCCTCGATGGCTATACGCCACCGCCTCGACGATCACGGCGCCGGGTTTCAGTGCGGGAAGCGCGCCGGATCCTGGCGCAGCAGGAAGAAGACCGGCTCGTCGATTGGGACACGGTCATCGAGACCGCCGTACGGCGCGTCGAAGAAGCCGGCGTTGTCTTTATTGACGAAATCGACAAGACTATAAACGCAGAGGGCGAGTATTCGGGGGAGATCTCCGGCGAAGGTGTCCAGCGCGACCTCCTACCGATCGTCGAGGGGTCAGTCGTGATGACTCGGTACGGACCGGTGAAGACGGACCACATCCTGTTCATCGCCGCGGGGTCTTTTCACAATACGCGACCTTCGGACCTGATCCCCGAGTTGCAAGGTCGGTTTCCAATCAGAGTCGAGTTGCAGAGTCTCAGCGAAGACGATCTCTACGCGATCCTCACCGAGCCGCAGAACGCTCTCACCAAGCAGAGCGTTGCTATGCTGGCGACTGAAGGCGTTGAGCTTCGATTCGAGGACGACGCGCTGCGAGAGATGGCGCGTCTTGCCACCGCAGTCAATGTGTCCACGGAGGACATCGGGGCTCGCCGGCTCCACACGATCATTGAGCGCGTGATCGAAGATATCTCTTTTGACGCATCAGACCACAAGGGGGAAACGATCCCGATCGATGCGGCTTTCGTTTGTGAGCGCATCGGGGAGGTCGCGGCCGACGAGGACTTGAGCTCTTACATCCTTTAGCACGTCAATAGCATTCGGGCATGCTGAGGCGTGTCTCCATTCCTATCCCGCGCCCTGATCGACGGCGGTGGTCGCGACCCAGAAGTCCGTGCCGAGCGGCCGCAGCGAAAAGATCGAAGAGTTCGAAGAGGTTTGAACCCGTGTGGAACCGGGAGGCTCAAAGTCCTTGCCGTGGGGAACGACTTTGGCAGATTTGGTCCTGAGTGACGGTACCTCAGCCGTCTCTCATGCACCACTCGCAGACTCGGAACTCGAGTAGTCGAGACCGGGGGAGGCGTCCCGATTTTCACTCCAGTTGTCCAGAATCTACGTAACCAAAAAGGAACATAGATTCACCTTGAGATATAACAGTTGGGCGTCGTATCACACCAAACACGTAACCCGTGGTTGGTCTTTTGTCGTTGCCCCTATTCGACCATCTTGACACAGAAAATTGGGCACTGCTATGGTCGCCCTATTCAGACATGAGGTGCACACTGACGGCCCTGACGACGTTGTTAGGTCGATTCAACGGTTCAGCCAGGCGGAGCGGGATGGTGTCAGGTCATCCCCGTCGCCCGGCAGCGCTGGCGAGCGCTCTTTCGTTCCAACGGTTGGCCAAGACTCCCGCGAGGAGGCCGAACCCCGAATGCTGAGATTCGCACTGAACCGGATCTTCTGGTTCATCCCGACACTGTTGGCGATGGCGGCCTTTACCTTCCTCATCATGCAGGCCACCCCTGGCAGTCCGTTTGATGTTAGTGATAAGCAGCGTCCTGAGGACATCCAGCGGCTGGAGGCACTCTACGGACTAGACAAGCCGTTGCCGGAACAGTTTGTTCGCTATGTCTGGAACGCGATCCACCTCGACTTCGGAATCTCCTACCACGCTCGACCGCAAACGGTTAGCGATATCATCGGCAGAACGTTTCCGATCTCCCTTCACCTCGGCGCCATGGCTATGATCTTTGCCATTGTAGTTGGCATGACACTCGGAGTGCTGGCCGCGGTCAACCAGAATGGTTGGATCGACTATATGTCGGTGACCATGGCGATCCTCTTTTACAGCATGCCCAGCTTTGTGATGGGATTCTTACTTATCTTGCTCTTCGTCGTCTGGCTCCCGGACTTAGGGGTCAATCTTGGATTTCGCGTTGGGGGGTGGGATCGGCCAATCGACTGGGTGCTACCGACCATCGCGCTGGGCGCGGCACCGCTGGCGACACTCGCCAGATACACTCGTTCCAGCATGATCGAGGTCATTCGCTCTGATTTCGTGCGGACGGCCCGAGCTAAGGGCCTCAGTGATCAGGGTGTCGTCACCAAACATGTGCTCAAGAACGCGCTCATCCCCGTTGTCACATTGATCGGGCCCATATTCGCTGCAGTCGGGACCGGGTCGTTCTTCGTAGAGCAGGTGTTCAATATTCCCGGCATGGGCAAGTTCTTCGTGACGAGTATGCAGGTGAAGGATCAGACCATGATCCTCGCCGTTGTTCTGCTTTACGGGGTCTTTCTGGCGGCAATGAACCTCATCGTGGATCTGGTCTACGGCGTCATCGATCCGCGGATTCGATACTAGACGGTGGCGCCTGTACCATCGTCCGCTGCAGTTCAGGTCTATGACAGGCCAGTCGAGGAAGTCTGATGGCGCAATCGCACCGGCAGAGCCAGCCCCTCGATGCGTTGAACGTTCCTCTCAGAAACACAGACACCGCCGCGCCCGCGCCCCCGTGGCAAGTCGAGGACATGATTGAGGACGAGGGTGTGCCCGGTCGGCATGGCTCTGCGACCATCGGCCTCGGGGGAGAGCTCACGGCGCGAAAACAACGGAGCCTTTGGACTGACGCCTGGCGACGACTCCGACGAAACAAACTCGCCGTCATCGGGCTCATCATCGTTGCCTCGTTCTCGCTCATTGCGCTGTTCGCCCCGGTCATTGCGCCATATGGCCAAGCTGAAGTCGTTGACTTCAGGCTGGCGCGCTACGCGCCTTCGTGGTCCTGGCCAATGGGCCTCGATGCGAACGGTCGGGACATGTTCAGCCGAATGATTTATGGGGCACAGGTGTCCCTCGTCGTCGGGGTTCTCTCGCAGGCAATAG
>JAHWJF010000356.1 GCA_019348515.1 Chloroflexota bacterium
GGAGGTCGGAGGTCGGGAGTCGGGAGGCGGGAGACGACTACGGCCGATAGCCGATAGCCAACGGCCCGTAACCCCATCACCCAACATCTATCAGCCCGTCACCCTCATGAGGGATTGACCCTCGGCGAAATAGAACATATGATCTACTCTGCCCCGGAGCGCCGGAGCGCCGACCGGTAGGGTCCCATCAGGCTATGTGGCCGCGCCGCGGCTGCCGGGAGGTCCCAGCCATGATCGATCCCTGTCCGTCGATTCACGAGAGTGCCGAAGCCGTGGTCAAGGCAGTCGCCGCGCGGCGTGCCCGGCATCGCGCCGATCCGGCTCAGTCCAGCCTGACGGCGGGGGCGATTGCGGAACGGGTGACCGGTATCACGCTACCACCCCGTGCCGGCCGCGAAGGCTGGTGGCTCGTCGGCCGTGTCCTCGACGAGCTTGCGGATACGGAGTTCAGTGTCTGGTACATGCCCGGTCCGCGACGCATCGGCCTCAGTCGACGTGACCGGCCGGCCATGGCGGCGCCGGCTCCGCCCCTTAGCCGGCCGTATTACTACGACGGACTGCGTCGCAAATGGATTGATGCCGTCACTGGGGCGATCATTGCCGATCCCCCCTCGATGGAGGCGGCAGGGCAGCGGCATGAATCCGGTCCTCAGGCAGGGACGTAGACAGCCATAGAGAGCGTCGTCCCCTACACTCCGACGCCCTCCCAGAACCCAGGGAACGCGAGAGCGTTCCACCCCTTCCCGCACGTGCCCGGCCCTCGAGGCCGGGTTCGTGTGTATGGAGTCGGGAAGTCGGGAGTCGGCCAGTCGGCCAGTAGACGGCAGAGCAACGAGTTCAGTAGAAGTTGTCGCTTGCCTCACTCGATCAGCTCACTTACCGACTCTCCGACTCTTGCACAGGCGATACTCGCACCATGCGAGTGATTGCAGGCGACCGGCGCGGATTTCAATTGAAAGGCCCGGCAGGGAGGTTCACCCGGCCGATGGCTGACCGGGTCAGGGAGGCGCTCTTTTCGATGCTGGCTTCGCTTGGCGTCGAGCCGGTGCGCGTGCTCGATCTCTATGCCGGGACCGGTGGCATCGGCATCGAAGCGCTGTCCCGCGGTGCAGAGTCGGCGGACTTTGTCGAACGTAACTCCGCCGCCGCCGCCGTGGTTCGCGCCAATCTCGCCCACACCCGCTACACCGATGTGGCCCGGGTCTATCAAGAACCGGTCTCTGCATTCCTTTCCCGGGTTGAGCGCGGCCCGGCGGAACATGCGCCGTACGACCTGATCGTCATGGACCCGCCGTATGCCGATCCCGATCTGGTCGCGACACTGGAGCGAGTGGGGCGCTCGCCATTGGTAGAATCGGCCACGATCCTGGCCATTGGACACTCGCCGCGGGTGACACTGCCGGAGCGGGCGGGGCGGCTGGTCCGGCTACGCGAACGATGCCACGGCGATAGCTGCTTCTCGATTTACGAAGTCGGAGCGGTGAAGATGGAGCCTGGGGCGGGAGCGGCATGAACTCACGACGCGCGATCTACCCTGGAAGCTTTGACCCCATCACGCTGGGTCATGTCGATGTCGCTCGCCGTGCAGCGCGGCTGTTCGAGGAAATCATCGTCGCGGTCTATGAGGGACAGGAGAAACCGGGTGCGCTTTTCTCCACGGAAGAGCGGATTGCGCTGGCTCGCGAGGTAGCGGCGACGGTGCCCGAGCCGAACATTCGCGTTGACAGTTTTTCCGGCCTGACCGTAGATTACGCCCGCTCCCTGGATGCAGGTGTTATCGTGCGTGGGCTGCGGGCGATTTCAGACTTCGAGTACGAATTCAAGCTCGCCCACATGAACGCCCATCTCGCGCCGGGTATCGAGGTCGTCTGCCTGATGACCTCGTCGGGACACTCGTTCATCAGCTCGAGCCTGATCAGGGAGGTCGCGGCGCTTGGGGGCGATGTCGATGGGTTAGTGCCGGCGCCCGTTGGCGACGCGCTCCGCGCGAAGCTTGCCGTTCGCGTCTGAGTTCCCAACGACTGGAGAGGCGGACAATGACCGACGAAACCTCGCCAGACCTGTACGAAGCTGACGTTCCCGAGGAAGAACCGGACGACGTGCTCATCCTGCTCGATCGGCTCGAGGAGCTTGTCGGCGTCAGCCGACGGATGCCGTTCGGCAACCGGGTCATCATCGAGGAAGACGAGTTTCTCGGGCTGGTGGACCAAATCCGGGCCGCGGTGCCACGCGAGATCCGGCATGCCCAGCGCGTTGTCGAGGAGCGCTCGGACATCATCACCGGCGCCCAGCAAGAGGCCGCTAAGATCTTGGACCACGCCAGAACCCAGGCTGAATACATCATCTCGGAGCAAGGGGTGATGAATGAGGCGCGGCAGCGTGGTGAAGAATATCTGCGACAGGTGGAGATGGAACAGCGCCGCTCGATCGGGCAGATCGACGAATACGCGTTGCAGCAGATTGGCCGGGTCGAAGAGGCGATCCAGGATGGCCTGAATCTGGTCATGGACGCGTTGCGTGAGGCGTCGTCGAATCTGGAGCAGGCCAAGCGACACGTCGGCAAATGAGGCGTTTCCTGAATTGACGCTGGTATCCAGAGGGAGTAGACTGCTCCGATTGTGCCGGAGCATTGATCCGGCACAGTTCTGTGTGTCTTCTGGTTGGTAGGACAACTCTGGTAATGGCGACCGACAGCGGTCAGCAGCGCGAATTGCGGAACGACACCGCGGTCAACGTCGTCGGCCTGCTCAAGTCTCAGACAGGCGATACCCGGTCGTACCGCCTCAGGCTCGATACCTTCGAAGCGGACAGGGAGACGATCGCCCGGGACATTGTCGGTGATGTCCGGCTTACTCGGCTGCGCGACGCGATCATCGCCAGCGTTTCCGCCACAGGCGTTGTGCCGCTGACCTGCGCCCGTTGCCTGCGCGAGTACGATCAGCCATTCGAGGTCGAATTCGACGAGGAATATCGACAGACGGTCGATGTGCGTACCGGGGTCGATCTCGAGGACGAAGTGGTGGATGACGAGCTCTTCTCGCGCATCGACGAGAACCACGAGCTTGATCTGCGGGAGCCGTTGCGGCAGGAGATTCTGGTCGTTCTGCCGATGCGCCCCGACTGCGGTCCGGACTGCCCTGGGCCGGACGTGCTCGAGGTTGGCGGTGACGATGGCGCGAGCGACGACCTCGTCGATGAACGTTTGGCGGCACTGGCGAGCTTGCTCGCCGAGGACCAAAGGAACGAAACGAACTAGGAGCGGACCGGACCACCGGTCAGCACGAGAGGCGAACATAGGAGAGTAACGATGGGAGCACTTCCAAAGCAACGGGTCACCCGCCACCGCCAGGGCAATCGCAGGCGCCATGATTTCCTCAAGAATGTGCCCGTACTGGTGTCATGCAACACGTGCGGTTCGCCGCATGTGGTGCATCACGTCTGCCCGACCTGCGGGTACTACCGCGGACGACAGGTGATCGTCATCGAGGAGCGCCGACGCCGCGCCGAATAATGGCGGGCCGGTCAGGGCTCCACGTTTGCTGAAATTGAAGCTGCAGTGGTGTGAAGGGCAGGCGCCTGGGGCCTGCCTTTCAGCGTTGATTCTCAACCGTGGAGATTGCAAGATGTGACTGTTTCGAGTCACACTCCGGCATCTTTCTCGCTTCTCGCTTCGCCTGCACGCGCACTGGGGGCGCCGGTGATGGCATCTCTCCCGCCGAGACCGGCAACATGAGGAACGACAATGCGTAACGCGGCGATCACCGGCTGGGGCATGGCCATCCCGGAGCGGGTGCTAAGCAATGCCGATCTGGAGCGGATGGTCGAAACCTCGGACGAGTGGATCACCAGCCGTACCGGCATCAAGGAGCGGCGCATCGTCGGTCCGGAGGACAGCACCACAACGCTCTCGGTGACCGCGGCTCAGCAGGCGCTGGACAAGGCAGGTCTGACCGACGACGACATCGATCTCAACGTCGTTGCAACCTGCACTCCTGATCAATTCCTCGTCTCGCAGGCGTGTCTCGTCCAGGCCGAGTTGGGGGGCAACGCCGGAGCTTTCGATCTCGGCGCCGCGTGCTCCGGGTTCGTCTACGCGCTGGCCGTCGGCTCGCAATTTGTGCAAACCGGTCTGCATAACCGGGTGATGGTGATCGGCGTCGACACGCTGACCCGTTTCGTCGACTACACCGATCGCTCGACCTGCATCCTTTTCGGCGACGGCGCCGGCGCCGTCGTGCTGGAGGCGACCGACGAGCCGAGGGGTCTTCTCTCCACCGTGCTGGGCGCGGACGGCGCCGGGTACAAGCACCTTTACATCCCCGGCTGGGGAGCGTTCGTCCCCGAGTCCGCCGAGATCTTTCCGGAGTACCGGCCGTACTTGCATATGAACGGCCAGGAGGTCTTCCGTTTCGCGGTGCGGGTCATGGGGGACGCCGCCGCGGAAGCGGTCGAGAAAGCGAATCTCACCTTCGACGACGTCGACATGCTCATCCCACATCAGGCCAACATGCGGATCATCGACGCCGCGGCGCGGCGGCTGGCCCTGCCTCGAGAAAAAGTGTGGGTCAATCTCGACCGCTATGGCAACACCTCGGCAGCCTCCATCCCCATCG
>JAHWJF010000357.1 GCA_019348515.1 Chloroflexota bacterium
TAGGCAAACGACTCGCCGAAATCAGCGCGCACGAGCTGGGACATGTAGTTGGCATACTGAACCGGGATCGGCTGGTCCAGCCCATAGGCGCGGCGAAACGCGGCCCGGTCGGCATCCGACGCGTCGAGGGGCAGCAAGATCGACGCCGGATCGCCCGACAACTGAAGCAGCAAGAAGACGATGATCGTGACGCCAATCAGCGCCGGGATCGCCTGCAGAATTCTGCTGCTGACGTAACGAGACATAGCGCGATCAATGCCTCAAAGGGAATGACTGCAGCGGCAACCGCCGCTTAGACTACCCGGCACCGGATTTGTCGCGGCGATCAACGACGATTGCGCCTCCCTTGACCACCACCCGGATGTTCGCAGCCTCTTCCAGCAGCGTCACGTCAGTAAGTGGGTCGCCGGCGACGACGAGCAGGTCAGCCAGCTTGCCCGGCTCCAGCGTGCCAAGCGACTCCTGCTGACCGAGCCCGATCGCGCCGTTTCTGGTCGCCGCGACGATCGCTTCCATCGGGCTGAGACCGCCTTGCACCATCAGTCCCAGCTCATAGGCGTTCTTGCCGTGATATTCGCGCAGGCCGCGCCCGGTGTCGGTGCCCATCGCGATCATAACGCCCGCCTCGTGCGCGCGGCGGAAGCTGTCGTAGCCGGAGGCCTGGGCCGATTCGAACTTGCGGATGACCTCCGGCGGCGACCCGGCCTTCCGCCGGTGTGCGACGGCGCGTTCCGAGCGCGCCGAGAGCGTTGGAACGAGCAGCGCCTGGCGTTCGACCAGCAGCGCGATCGCCTCGTCATCGAGATAAATTCCATGCTCGATCGTGTCCGCGCCCGCTCGCAATGCGGCCTTGACGCTTTCCGGGGTGTGCGAGTGGGTGGCGACCTTGAAGCCGAAAGCATGCGACTCGTCAACGAGCGCTTCCAGTTCCTCGGTGGTCAGGCTGCGCCACCAGATCTCCTCCGTGTGGCCCCCGGCACCGCCGGACGTCGACGTTTTGATGAAGTCGACCCCGTCGCGGGCCATCTCGCGCACCGCACGGCGGATCTCCCACGGCCCATCGGCGAGGCTGCCCGGCTGCCGGGGCCAGGTGCGCGGCGGAAACATGTCGCGGTGCCCGGCCGTCGTACTGACCCAGCCACCGGCAAAGACGCGGGGCCCGGGCTCTAGACCGAGCGAGATCGCGTCGCGGACGGCGAGCACTTCCGGATTGCGCCCATCGCTGACGAAGCTGGCGAAATCGCGCACCGTGGTGAAGCCCGCCTCCAGGTGAAGGCGGGCGTTGCGCGCGGACCAGAGGGTCAGCATCTGGGTCGTGCTGAAGAGCATGCCGTAGAGAATGTGCGGGTCGCGCGGATCCGTGACGCCGTTCGAGAGATGGATATGAAGATCCATCATCCCCGGCATGACTGTCTCTCGACTCGCGTCGATGAACGACGTCCCGTTGGTCGGGAGACCAGGTGGTGGAGGTCCAGCGAGGACCTGCGCTACCCGGTCTCCCTCGAGAACCAACGTTGCCGGCGCTAGCGGCGTCCCGCCATTGCCGTCGATGAGCCGGCCGCAGGAGATGACCGTTCGTTCCGCGGCCTTCACCTCGCCGAGCGGTCCCGTGCTGTTCACACGAGCACCCCGGCGCTCACCCGGCGCAGCGCCTCGCCATCGGCGGCCTGAAGCTCCTGCAGCTCCTCCTCGGAGAAGGCGTCCTCAACCGTAGCCCGCTCGCCATGAGCGAATTTCGGCATGACTTCATTAGCGAAGAGCTCGAGCGAACGCATGACCATGTCGTGCGCGAGGCCAAAGTGGGCGTTGTAGCTGAAGAAGTCGACGCCGAGCGCCTCGTACTGCCGCAGCTTGGCGACCACCTCGTCTGGCGTGCCGAACATCATGTTCTTGCGCATTGCCTCGGGCCGGTAGTCGCCGCGGGCATCCTGCTCAGCGATGCTGATTGGCTCGGGGAAGCCGTTCACCACGCCGCTGCTGTTGTTGAACAGGCCCATGAAGACGCGCACGCCCTCGCGCATCGACTCGACCGGAATGGTCCAGTCGGCGGGATCGTCGTAGACGCAGCTCATGCGAGAGACGAGGAAGCGCGGCCGCCCGTGGCCGGGATTGCTGTCCAGCGCGGTCTGAAGTCGGTCGGCGAGGATGAGCACTTCGCTCATCGGCAGCCGGTGCGGCGTTGCCATGACGTTGAGATCGTTCTTGACAGCCCAATCGAAGGTGTCGTACCCACGGGCGGCGACCCAGATCGGCACCTCTGCTTGCAGCGGCTTCGGCACGGAGGTGGCGGTGGGGAACTGCCAGATTTCCCCATCGTGGGCGTAATCGCCCGCCCAGAGCTTCTTCACGACCGGCACCATTTCGCGGAGGTGGCTGCCGCCCTGCTCCTGCGGCATACCGTTCGCCATGCGGTCGAATTCGTACTGGAAGGCGCCGCGTGCGATGCCGAGTTCGATCCGGCCGCCGGTGAGCACGTCGGCCATGGCAACCTCGCCGGCCACACGGAGGGGGTGCCAGTATGGCGCGACGATGACCGCAGTGCCGAGGCGGATCTTCTCGGTGTAGGCGCCGAAATGGGTCAAGAGGAGGAGGGGATTGGGGCCGATGATGTACTCCTGGCCATGATGCTCCGTGGCCCAGACGATCTCAAATCCCGCCTTGTCGGCGAACTCCACCACCTCAAGCACCTGATCGGCTTGTTGTACCATCGACTCGTCAGGGGAGCGCCGCTCCATGTGTACGGCGATGCTGAACTTCATGCGATCACTAGCGCCCTTGACCATTTCTGTCGTCACCTCCATGTCCTCACCCGAAGAGCGGCGTCTCCAGCGGCTGCCGTCGTTGACAAGAGTGGGTAATGCAACGTTCGGGAACCTCGGAAGAACCGTCAGCCATGGCCCCACGCCTAACGCGGACAAACGGCAAATCCGCCCGATAGAAGCAGTGTAGGAAAGCGCGCCAGCGACTCCCATCGGAACACATACAGAAAAACCGGGCTGTTCTTTGTGTCATTTTGGGGCCGTGGAACCGGGATTCGCTCGCAGTGGACGGGCTACCCAGACTATCCTTCGTGATCCTGCGGCGCAGCCTGGTCTCTTTCCGGGTTCGTGCATTTTTCAGGACAACCCGCCATCCTCGACTGCATGCAGGTGGTATAGCGAGTCGCGACCGGCTATTAGCACGAGCACCCGGTGGTTCGTCGGGTCGTCGAGCAACTCGGCGAACCGGAGGCTGGCCACGTACCGCGCGTCGCTACGGGCGAGGCGTACGTGGCACCTCGTACTCGGGCCGCTGAAGTCCCCTGCAACGGCGCAAAAGCCAGTAGGAATCATGGCAATTGGGGACCGACTTTTCATGAGAAACCGACGAAGACGCGTTGATTGGCTTCGCATACCATTCCCGCAGACGTGGCCGCGTGCATACCAAGCTGGCGCCAGTTATGACCGCCTCGTGAGGATCCAGGGATTCCGGCCATAGCAGGACAAGAGCGACGCGCCGGACCTACGCCGTCAGGAGCAAGCGCAGGCGCTAGCAACCGATTCCTCGGTGGGAGCCTGCCAAGGGTCGCTGCTCTGGGAGGAAGCATGAAGTTCTCGATCGCCGTCGATCTTGGGCGACGTAGTGCAGCGGAGTCGATGGAGGATGCCCTCGCGCGGGTCATAGAGATCGTCAAGTTCGCTGAGGCGGCCGGTTTTGAGATCGCTTGGGCCGCGGAGCATCATTGCATTGAATACACAATCGCCCCTAACCCCTTGACGATGCTGGCCCATTGGGCGAACCACACAAGTCACATTCGTCTCGGGACGGCCGTCGTGGTGGCGCCCTACTGGCATCCGATCCGTCTGGCCGGCGAGATCGGCCTGACGGACCTTATCACCGGAGGCCGTCTCGAAGTGGGATTCGGCCGGGGCGCCTATCAATACGAGTTTGACCGGATGGCCGGAGGCATCCCGCAGCAGCAGGGGAGTGCCTACCTGCGAGAAATCGTGCCTGCGGTGAAAAAGCTTTGGGCCGGAGACTATGAACATGACGGCGCGTTGTGGAGCTTCCCGAAGGCGACAGCCGTGCCGAAACCAGTCCAGCAGCCACACCCGCCGCTTTGGGTCGCCGCGCGTGATCCAAGTACCTACGACTGGGCGATGAAGAATGGTCTGAACATTATGGCTACCCCGCTGAACCAGCCATTCAGCGAAGTCGAGAATCTGGCCCACAAGTTCGAGCATGCTATGGCCGAGAATCCTGGGGTGCCGAGGCCACGGTTCATGGTCCTGCGCACCTCCTATGTCTATGACTCGCCTGATGACTGGATGGTGCCAGTGGAGGCGGCGCGGGACAACGCCCGTGTATTCGAGGCGCTCTTTACCAACTCAGGCGGTGTCATCAACGGGTTCCCTCAGCCAATGAGCCTCGAAGCGCACAAGGCCAAGGCAAATTTCGTTCCCGAGGCGGTCCACGAGAACTTGATGTTTGGAACCCCGGCGGACGTCGTGCAGAAGCTACGAGGATACGAGGCTCTTGGCATCAACTCCTATTGCTTTGGCGCCAATCTCGGCTTGCCACACGAGCTGACCATGCGCTCTCTCGAACAGTTCGCC
>JAHWJF010000027.1:0-5788 GCA_019348515.1 Chloroflexota bacterium
GTGCTGCGCGCCGCCGCCGATATTCGGACCCAGCTCCTGGGCATCGGTTCGCGCGTCTTCGGTCTTCCTGAGGAGGCGTTGACGGTGCGGGCGGCCGCGGTCTGGCATGAAGGGGAGTCGGTCCCCTACCCAGACCTGATCAAAGCCCACTTCGGAATGGTCGGCGGCGAGCTGATCGGGCACGGCGAAGTCCGACCCGAGCGCGGCAGCGGCTCTTACGCGGAAGGTCCGGTCTTCTGGGAGGTCTGCATCGGTGGCGCCGAGGTCGTGGTCGATCCGGAGACCGGCCGCGTGATGGTCACCAAGGCGGTCAGCGTTGCCGACGTCGGCAAGGCGATCAATCCCCGCCTCGTCGAAGCCCAGGAGATGGGTGGCGCCATGCAGGGGATCGGGAACGCCCTGCACGAGGAGATGCTCTTCGATCACACCGGTACGCTGCTGAACGCCACACTCTTCGAGTACCACGTCCCCACAATCGCGGACATGCCCGATACTTTCGTCTCGAACATCGTCGAGAATGCGGACGGTCCGGGTCCCTACGGCGCCAAGGGCGTCGGCGAAGGCGCGCTCGCCGGGATCACCGCGGCCATCGCCACGGCGCTCGCGGACGCTGGGGTGCAGATCGACACCCTGCCGGCGACTCCGGAGCGCGTGTGGCGGGCATTGGCCGCGCGTGAATCCCAGCAACCGGACAATGGAAGAGGTAACGGAGGCATAGAGTGACGGCAAACATGAAGGTCTATCTGCTCGATAACGGCACGCTGATGCTCGACGAGTCGTTCGTAACATGGAACCATGGTCAAGGTAAGGAATTCCGCTTTCCGGTTTACGCGCTCTACGTCGACCATCCCGACGCCAAGGTGATGATCGACACCGGCATCGATAAGGCCTGGGTGGAGCGAAAACTGCCGTTCGAGAAGCCGCAACAGACCGAAGACCAAACGATCTCAGCGCAGCTGGCGAAGATCGGCGTGCGGCCGGAAGAGATTGACATCGTTATCAACTCTCACCTGCACTTCGATCATTGCTCGAACAACAAACTCTTTCCACAGGCAACGTTCTACTTCTCCAGATCGGAACTGCGACATGCCTACGTCCCCGACCCCTGGGAACGGCTGGGGTACGACCCCGATCTTGTCGTCATGCCGGGGATGAAGACCGAGTTGCTTGATCTCGGCCACTACGAATACGAGGTCCTCCCGGGGATTACCTTGATCGAGACTCCTGGGCATTCCGTCGGGCACGTTTCGGCGATTCTCAGACCAGCCGGGGATACGCCGCCGCTCGTATTCCCGTTCGACGTTGCCTGGACGAAGCACAATCTCGTCGATCGGGTCATGATGGGTTTGCACAGCGATCCCCGGGAGCTTCTCGACTCGATGAATCGCATCGAGAACATCGCCAGGAAGATCGGCGGCAACATTTTCTACTCGCACGATCCTGAGGAGTATGCGAGCTACACCCTCGCGCCTGGCTACTACGGCGGCTAGCGGAGCGACGGATCCCTACGATGGCGCGTGGCAGGAAGCAGGAATCAAGCGTGAACCGGAGCGGTCGACGGCAAACGGGCGATGGTCAGATCACGCCTGCCGCCGCCCTGTCCCCCCATCGCCCATCACCTATCACCCATCACCCCGTGACCCGGTCGCCCATCGTTCAGATGCGCGATATCAGCAAGCGCTTCGGGCCGGTCCTGGCCAACGACCGCATCTCCCTCGATCTCTGGCCGGGCGAAGTCCACGCCGTTCTCGGTGAGAACGGTGCCGGCAAGACCACGCTCATGAACGTGCTCGCCGGGATGTACCAGCCGGACGCTGGAACCATTCGCATCGCGGGCGAGGAGGTGCAGATCACCTCCCCGGCGGACGCGCTGCGACGCGGCATTGGCACCGTCTACCAGCACTTCACGCTCGTCCCGAATCTCTCTATTCTGGAAAACGTGGTACTCGGCGCGGAGGGCGGGTTCCTGGTCGATCTCGGCGCGGCGGAAGCGAAAGTGGCATCGATGCTCGGCGAGTTCGGG
Organism: Chloroflexota bacterium; assembly: GCA_019348515.1. Taxonomy (GTDB): domain Bacteria; phylum Chloroflexota; class Chloroflexia; order Thermomicrobiales; family UBA6265; genus JACCXM01. Next base: position 2,024 of record JAHWJF010000027.1, read on the forward strand.
CTCGACGTCTCGCCCCAGACCGAGATTCGGCATCTGGCGCTCGGCCAACGGCAGCGCATCGAGATCATCAAGGTCCTTTTCCGAGGCACGCGCGTGCTCCTTCTCGACGAGCCGACATCCGTGCTCACACCAGGCGAGGTCACCTCCCTCCTGGAGCTCCTGCGTCGCCTGCGCGACCAGGGTGTTGCCGTCGTACTCATCACCCACAAGCTCGGCGAGGCGCTGGCCGTAAGCGACCGCGTCACCATCCTGCGCGGCGGACGCGCCGTGGGCGACCTGGGACCGGACGTGATGTCCGGCGCAAACCGGGAGAGCGTGCGCCAGCGCATCGTCGAGCAGATGTTTGGCGGATCACAACCCTCGGGGTCCCATTTACCTACAGCGTCCGCACAAAATCGTGTCATTCCGAGGAACGAGGAATCTCGTCTTCAGGACGTGCACGGAGGCGGAGAACTGAGATTCTTCGCTGGCGCTCAGAATGGCATGTCACCTGCGGAGCTGCTGTCGCTGCGCGGCATCTCCACCTCGGGAGACCGGGGCTCCCCACCGCTGCACGATCTCTCGCTCGATCTGAACTCGGGTGAGGTATTCGGGATCGCGGGCGTCGATGGCAACGGTCAGAAAGAGCTGGGCGAGGTCATCGCCGGCCAGCGACCGGTCACCTCAGGCAAGATTCTTCTCAACGGTGTCGACATCACCAACCGCGGAGTCGCCGTCGCGACCCGGCTCGGCATCGGCTACGTTACCGACGACCGCCTGCACGAGGGCTCCGTTGCGGGGTCCAGCATTACGGACAACGTCGCGCTGAAGTCGATCGGCCGCAAGCCGTTCTCCAACGGCTTCTGGCTCAACCGTCGCGCCATGGAGGAGCAAGCCCGGCGCCTGATCACCGAGTTCGACGTCAAGACGCCGGGGCCGGACACCGCGATCGGTACGCTCTCCGGCGGCAATATCCAGAAGCTGCTGCTGGCGCGGGAGCTGGCCCTGGAACCGAAGCTCCTGATCTGCAACAAACCGACGACGGGTCTCGATCTGAGGACTGCCCGCTTCGTGATCCAGTCCCTGCGCGACCAGGCTGACGCTGGCAAGGTCGTGGTCCTGATCTCATCGGAGCTCGACGAGCTGTTGGAGATCAGCGACCGCATCGGGGTGATGTACAACGGGCAACTCGTGGCCGTCATACCTCGCGCCGCAGCCGATCTCGAAACAATCGGCAACCTCATGCTCGGCGGCACGCGGCGTCCGAGACGGGTGCCGGCATGATGCGACACGGGGTGTTCCCAGCCCGCTTTGCTCCATTGCTAACATCCGTCGCGGCGATCGCGGCAGCGATGGTCCTGGGCGGGTTGTTCCTGGCGATCCGCGGCAAGGACCCAATCGCGGCTTACGGGATGCTGGCGAGCCGGGGTCTCGGCACGTCATACGGCATCACCGAGACGCTCATCCGGATGGCGCCGCTCCTGATCGTCAGCGCGGGACTGCTCATCTCACTCCGCGCCGGGGTCTGGAACATCGGTATCGACGGGCAGCTCATGGTCGGCGCGCTCTTCGCGGGCGTCGCCGCGGCGGCGGTCGCCGGGCAGATTGCAAATCCCCTGATGTGGGTGATTGCTGCCCTTGCCGGTATGGGCGGTGGGTTGCTCTGGGCGCTGGTCCCCGGCATCCTGCGCGTGCGCTGGGGACTCAACGAGATCATCACCACGCTGATGATGAATTATGTCGCCCTCAACGTCACCTCCTGGCTAGTGAAAGGCCCGGTCAAGGATCCCAGCGTCGTCCCACCACAAACCGTCTTGATCCCCCGCGAGATGCGCCTCCCCGCGATCCCGGAGACGGGTGTGCACGTCGGGCTCGTCGTGGGGCTCATCGTCGTGGTGCTGGTGACGATCCTGTTCCGTCACACGGTGATCGGGTTCATGCTCGACGTGGTGGGAAGGAACCGCCAGGCCGCCATTCACGCCGGGATGCCGGTCAACCGCTTGACGCTGGTCGCCTTGCTGGCCAGCGGCGCCCTGGCCGGCCTGGCCGGAGCGAACGATATTCTGGGAGTAAAGGGCCTGTTCCAGGGCAACTGGAACCCCGGCTACGGCTTTGCCGCGTTCGCGCTCGTCTATCTGGCTCGGTTGAACAGCCTCTGGATCATCCCCTTCGCCTATTTTCTCTCCTTCCTGGCCATTGGCGGCGAAATGATGGCACGTCCTCTCGGGATCCCGACCTATTTCGTCGAGATGCTCGAAGGGCTCATGCTCATCTGCTTCGCGGTCGCCACCTACTTCGAGCGGATGCGCTCGCCCTTTGGTCACCAGGAAGAGGTCGAGACCGGCCCCGCCAACGCCGGCGAGGCTCCTGAAGCGCTTGTCGGCGAGCCACTCCTTGAGCCAGTCGCGCAGCCAACCGGAGGCCGGCCGTGACCGCCGGCGGCATCCCCCTGGCAGCCTTCATCACCGCCATGCTCGCCGCGGGTCTGGTCGCCGCGGCGCCGCTGGTGCTGGCAGCGCTCGGTGAAGCCGTCGGCGAGAAATCGGGACTGCTCAACCTCGGCATCGAGGGGATGATGCTATCCGGCGCCTTCTTCGGGTTCTACGCCGCCTACCAGACCGGCGGCGCGCTTTGGGGCGTGCTGGCCGGGATCGCGGTCGGGTTGACCCTCGGTCTGCTGTTCGCCGTCCTCACCGTCTCCTTACGGGTCGATCAGGTGCTCGTCGGATTGGCCATCACGATCTTCGGGGGAGGGCTGACCGCATTTCTCTACCGGGACATCTTTGGCGGGCAGAATCCCTCGCTCAGCGTCGACACGCCAAGGATCGCCATCCCGGCTCTGAGCGGCATTCCCATCCTCGGCGACGCCATGTTCAACCAGGGGCTGCTCTTCTATCTCGCGTTCCTGCTGGTGTCGGTGTTCGCGTTCCTGCTCGCCCGGACGCGCTTCGGGCTCCAGGTACGGGCGGTCGGCGAGCATCCGTTCGCGGCAGACGCCTCCGGTGTCGACGTTACTCGCACGCGGTACCTGGCCGCGCTCATCGCGGGGGCGATGGCCGGTCTCGCCGGAGCCTTCCTCTCAGTCGCCGACTTGAAAATATTTCAGGTTGGGATGACGGTCGGCACAGGCTTCATCGCGCTGGCGTTGACCATGGTGGGCGGTTGGAATCCGTATCGCATTCTGCTGGCCTCGGTGCTCTTTGGCCTCCTGCGATCACTCGGTAACGGCTTGCAGATCCTGGGTATCGACGTGCGCACCGAGTTCATCACCATGCTCCCCTACATCGGGATCATGGTCGCGCTTGCTCTCTTAGCCGGACGAACCTCGCTCCCGGCGGCCCTCGGGGTTCCCTATGCCCGCGGCCGCCGATGACCCGATTCAGCACGATGAACGACAAAGGAGGTGAGCCCCGCAACCAGATGAGACGATCCACGTTGGATTTGAGGTTCCAAAATTCGGGTCTGCATCGCGGCGCACGTTCCGAACGCGCGCATGCAGGTGAGATTGAAGGAGAGGAACGCATGAATCGCCACCGCGTACGCGTGGGACTGCTCGCGGCCGTCGCGATGCTGGTGCAGACAGTTCTCGCCGTACCCGTCGCGGCGCAGGACGCCACCCCGGGGGCGGGAGCCACGGTCGAGCAGATTGCCGTGGTAACCCCGTCCTCACGGACAAACCAGGGATGGGATCAGCAGGCGGCTGACGCCGTCGAGGCCGTCGCCGCTGAGGCCGGTATCGAGGCCGTCGTCGCCGAGAATGCGGGCTACGAGGACATTACCCCCATC
>JAHWJF010000027.1:5888-8737 GCA_019348515.1 Chloroflexota bacterium
CGGTATCGAGGCCGTCGTCGCCGAGAATGCGGGCTACGAGGACATTACCCCCATCCTGCGGGATCTCGCCGCCGGCGGCGCGGGCTTGATCATCTGCCATGCCAGCGGCTACCAGACCGTCTGCCCGGAGTTCGCCGCCGAGTCGGGAGTTCCGGTCGCGGTCATTGAGAATCCGAACGCGGTCACGCCGGGTCTCGTCGCTGACATCGAGACTCAGGCGCAGGAAGTCGCCTACCTCGCCGGCGTGCTCGCCGGTGAAACGACGGAGACCGGCACCGTCGGCGTCGTCGTCTCCGGCGAGCCGCCGACCTGGAACTACATGACGGTCGGTTTCGCTGAGGGTCTCAAGGCGGCGAACCCGGACGCCAGCATGCTGTACAGCGTGATCGGCGAGGCCGCCTACGACGACGCCGCCGGCGCCAAGCGAGTTACGGAGCAGCAGCTGGCCGCGGGTGCGGACGTCATCTTCGGCATGGGCGACGGCGCATCGTTCGGCATGATCCAGGCCATCGAGGAGCACAACGCTCAGGACGGCGCGAACGAGGCGTGGTTCATCGACGTGATCGGCGACAAGAAAGCCGAGCATGGCGACGTACTGCTCAGCTCGGTGCTGTTTGACTACAGCGGCATCTACAGGCAGATGCTCGACGATCTCGCCGCCGGCACGTTCGGCGACGTCTACACCATGGACATCGAGAACGGCGGCGTCCGCCTGCTCGAGCTTCCCGAAGATCTCGCGCAGGAGGCAAAGGATGCGGTCGCGGAGGCCGAGTCCGCCATCGTCGACGGCTCGGTGACGGTTTCGGCCATCAGTGACGCCGAGGAGATGAGGGCGAAGCTCGCGGAGCTCTTCCCGCAGTAGTTCAGCACGACGCTCCGTTCCCCCCTCTCCCATGGTCATGGGAGAGGGGCCAGGAGTGAGGGCTTACCGCGATGACGAAATCGACAACCTGGCCGAGGTTGAATCTGGCCGCCGGCCCGGTCCAGGTGATGGATCAAACCCTCCGGGACGCGGCGCGGCCGATCCTCTATCACTACGATCCGGCCTTCATCGAGCTCTTCGCGCGCACCAGCGGGCTTCTGCAAGACGTGTTTCGCACGAAATACGACGTCGTGATCATGCAGGGCGAAGCTATCCTCGGGCTGGAGGCGGCGGCGGCTGGTCTCCTCTCACCAGGCGACAAGGTGCTCAATCTCGTCTCCGGGGTCTTCGGCAAGTGGTTCGAGGATTTCATTCACAAGTACGGCGGCGAGACGATTGAGCTGGCCGTTCCGTACAACGACGCGATTGACCCGGAGGACGTGCGCAAAGCGCTACAGGCCAATCCCGGTGTGAAATACCTCTCGGTCGTCCACTCCGAAACGCCATCCGGCACCCACAACCCGGTGCGGGAGATCGGTAACATCGCTCACGAGTTCGGGGTGCTGACGATGGTCGACACCGTCTCCGGGCTCGGCGCGGAGCTGCTGAACCCCGAAGAATGGGGCATGGATATCGCCATCGCTGGGCCGCAGAAATGCCTGGGGGGGACGCCAGGTCTCTCCTTGATGACGGTCAGTCCCGCGGCGTGGAAAGCGTTGGAGGCGCGGCAGCCGGAACCGTTGCGGGCCAGCTTCCTCTCCATCCTGGACTGGAAGAGCGCCTGGCTGGACGGCAAACGCTTCCCCTACACGCCCTCGGTCAGCGAGATGTACAGCCTAGAATCGGTGTTGGACCAGACATTGGCGATCGGCATGGAGCGGTTCGTCGACCGTCAACAGGCAATCGCCCATGCCTGCCGCGAAGGGGTCAAGGCGCTCGGGCTCGAATTGTGGCCCGTGCGGGAGGAGATCGCCGCCGCCTGCGTCACCGCCATTCGTGTGCCAGAAGGCATCAACGACGAGGAGCTACGGGGCATCATGCGCCATCGCTACGGCGTCATGATCTCACCAGGTTACGGGGAGTTGAACGGCCAGCTCTTCCGGCTCGGTCACATGGGACCAGCGCAGGCGCACCCGACCATTCTCGCCGCGCAGCTCGCGGTCCTGGAGCGCTCCCTGACCGACCTGGGCTATCCCGTACAGCTCGGGACCGGAGTAGGTGCGGCAATGGCGGCGCTATCCGGGTGGAATGACGAAGGTGTCGGGTTGATGGGATCATCTCGCCACCCTGCCACCCTCGTTACGTGAGGAGAGAGAATGCCGATTTCGGCCAAAGATAAGGTCGTGGTCATTACCGGTGGCGCTGGCGAGATGGGAAGCTCGATCGCGCGCCGGTTGGTCGATGAAGGGGCGAAGGTCGTCCTCGCCGACATTGCCGATGGGTCCGAGTTGGCGCAGGAGCTGAGCCGGAACGGGGACGCCGTCTACGTCAGGACCGACGTGACCTCGGAGCAATCGACTGAAGCGATGGCGCGGGCCGCGATCGATGCCTATGGTCGCATCGACGCCCTGGTCAACAACGCCGGGTTGTTTACCGCCAAACCCTGGGACGATCTCACCCTTGCCGATTGGCGCGAGCGGTTCGCCGTCAATGTCGACGGCACCTATCTGGCCACCAAAGCGGTTGTCCCGGTGATGACGGAGCAGGGTCGCGGCAAGATCATCAACATTGGCTCCGACACGGTCTGGATGGGCACGCCAGGGTTCGCCCACTACGTGGCGAGCAAGGGCGCGGTGCTCGCCTTTACGCGCGCCATCGCGACCGAGCTCGGTCCGCGCGGCATCACCAGCGTCTATGTCACGCCGACCCTGCTCGAGACACCCGGCACCCGCGCCGCGTTTCCACAGGGCCACTTTGACTTCGTGTTGAGCCACACCCCGATCGGGCGTTTCGAGAAGCCGGAAGACGTCACCGGGCTGATCGTCTT
>JAHWJF010000027.1:8837-14127 GCA_019348515.1 Chloroflexota bacterium
ACACCCCGATCGGGCGTTTCGAGAAGCCGGAAGACGTCACCGGGCTGATCGTCTTTCTCGTCTCGGACGATGCGGCATTCATCAACGGCGCGGCGATCAATATTGGAGGTGGTATCAGCATGCACTAAGGACTGGGGCTCGTCGTGTATCGCATCAGGAGACCGAGACGGCAAAACCGCGCCCATATCGGATAGAAGGGGACTAGCGACTCGACGCGACATACGATGTTGTGTGTTAAGCCGTGAGATCAATTGCTGACGCCCGGGGTGACACCCGAACACCGACATCGAGGGAGCATGATGACCGAGAACAACATCAAGAAAGTCGCTGTCGTCGGCGCGGGCACTATGGGTCCGGGCATGGCCGCGACGTTTGCCCGTAATGGATTCGAGACTGCGCTCTACGACGTGAAACCTGAGCAACTGGAGAAGGCTCGAGGCGCCGTTGACTTCGTCTACACCATCCTTACCAGTGGCGGTTTCATGACGACGGAAGATGCCGACGCTGGCCGGAGCCGCATCACGCATACGACCGATCTCGGCGAAGCACTCGCGGGGACGGATTTCGTGGTGGAGTCGGTGCCCGAGCAGAAAGACCTCAAGCAGCAGGTCTTCCAGGAGATCGAGGCGCTCGTCGGCGACGACGTGATTTTGGCCTCCAACACCTCAGGGATTCCCATCAGCGAGCTCGCCTCGGTCACCCGGGTGCCCGGCCGGGTGGTCGGCATGCACTGGTCGAACCCGCCACATCTGATCCCGGTCATCGAGGTGATCCGAGGCGAGCAGACGAGCGACGAGACGGCGCAAAAGACGGTCGAGATCGTCGAGAAGATCGGCATGGTCCCGGCGATGGTCGATCGGGACGTCGCCGGTTTCGTCGAGAACCGCATCCTCTACGCCATCATGCGCGAGGCGTTGCACCTGCTCGACGAAGGGGTCGCCAGCGCCGAAGCAATCGACACGATCACGAAGTGGGGTATCGGCTACAAGCTTGCCGTCATCGGGCCGCTGGAGTTGCTCGACATGGCGGGTCTCGACATCTACACCAGCGTCGCCAGCTATTTGAACAAGTCCCTCAACGCGTCTCCTGAGGTGAGCAAGACGGTGACCGACAAGGTGGCCGCCGGGAAGCTGGGGATCAAGACGCAGGGAGGGCTTTTCGACTACACCCCGGAGCGGATCCAGCAACTACAGCAGCAGCGCGGCCGGAAACTCGTGGCCACGCGAAAGGCGCTCGCCGACGCGTAGCTCAGATGCCGCCAAGCGTTGGTCGAAGCATTGTCAGCCGGTCGTAGGGGCGACGCCCGCGTCGCCCGCGTAGATTGGCCACGTCGTCACGATTCTCCACATTCCTCTCAGCCCCCAGGAGAGGGAACGGGGAGGATGGAACGCGGTCCTCGGCCCCGAATCCTTAGTGCTGCGATGATTGCGGCGGCAACAACATTGGTCTGGACCTCGGCGCCAGCGCACGTATTGGCTGTCCAAGCCACCCCAAGTCCTGTTTCAGGATTGAGTTGCGACGTGCCGGCGCGCACCCACCACGAGATGCTCGCTCTCCTCGCGGAGAGCGGCCTGGCGACCCCGGCCGCAACGACCGGCGGTCAGACGCTTCCGGAGGGAACTCCCGCCGGAACCGGATCGGCCGCGGCCATGGAGCGTATCGTGCGCCGCTGGCTCGCCTGCCAGAACGCGGGCGAGCCGCTCCGCGCCTGGTCGCTATTCAGCGATGGCTATCTTTATCGATTGCTATCGCGGCAAGCGGTGATGTCGGACGACGCGTATCGTGAGATGGCGACGCCGACAGCGGCCGCGGAGACCTCCACCCTGGTCGAGATCGAGGGACAGCGGATCCTGCCGGACGGGAGGTATGGCGCCACCGTCGTCATCGCCTACCCCTCCGTACCGATGCCAAAACGGTTCTTCTTCTATTTCACGAAGGTTGACGGCCGGCTGCTGATCGACGGCATCCTTGGAGAGATATCGTTCTCCGTACCATGACGAGGGTGATGGGGTGATGGGGTCATAGGGTGATAGGGAGTTACGACAACGATCCTGTCCGGTAACAACTTCGATCAGGCTAGGGCAACACATTGCTTTAGGGCGAGAGACAGGCGCCTTATCACCCCAACACCCTATGACCCTAACACCCTCGTCCTAGTCCCAGCGGACCCCACAGACGAGCGCTTTGCCCTGGTCGTCAGTCCACCGCAGGAGCTCGGCCAGCTCGTCGTCGTCGACAACGAACTGGGTCGCACAGACCGGGCAGACGACCGCCTGACAGCAATCGCCGCGAGCCTCGCACCATTCGAGGACACCACCGATCGTATGGCAATCCCCTTCACAGAGGTGCCGCAGCACGGCAAGAACCGCCGGACTGAAACTCTCGACAGGCAGGCTTTCGATGCGTCGTGCATCGACCATGGGCCACCTCCTCACGGAAGAACTCATTCCTGGCCTCAAAGGACAGCACAAATTGGGCCAGGGAGTTGACCTCAGCCTACATGAGGAGAGCGGATTGTCAAGCCGCGATTGGGCTCACGGACTCGATCTGAGCCGGATCGACGATACCCAGTGCGACCCAGTAGGCCGCCCGGTGCTTGCAGACGGGGTCGTCATGGAGGGCGGCCGGGCAGGCGCAACCATGCACGATACCGCCCGTGACTGCCAGCTCGTAGGCGGCTCGCTGGTTGGTGCCGCTCGTCGCGATCCACCCTCCCGAGCCAACCAACTGACGCACTTCGACGCCTTCCTTCCGCGCCCGAGCGAGCGCTGCTTGCCACCGCTCCGGCGTCGATTCGCGGCGGGGCATCCCGAGAACCATGATTTCACGACTCCATTCCAGGTTCGGTGATATGACAGGATGACCTGATCAAACATTGCTATTATACCAGAACATCCGTTTCATGACTCGTATCGATTCCCGAAAACGCCTAGGAAGGTGAGGCGAGGGAAAGCGCACTTTCTGTCCCTGCGGGGTCGATTCACGTCGTTTACGCGACGAGCTCCGCGACGAGCTCGGCCAGCGTATCCGCCCCCCCGACGTTGCCGGGGAAGACGACATACGGCATTCCTGGGAACCGGCTCTCCGGGCCCAGCCGCCAGACCGGCACCCCTGGGCGCACCTGTCCCTGGACGATCACCCGCTCTGCGCCCAGGCCGCGAGTGCCGACGTCGCTCGAGGTGATGCCGCCTTTGCCAACGGCGAAGTCCGGACGCGCTTCGATGCCACGCACGATCGACACGAGCGAGTCCGAGACTACCCGCGCCACGTCGAGCTCATCCATCCCTTCGGGCCGTTCAACTCGACGCGACGTGTAGACCACCGGCGTCGCGCCGGCGGCAAGCGCATCATCAGCCTGTCGACGAGCTCGCCAGACCTCGCGACGGCGATCCTCGTCACCAGGCAGCAGCTCAGTCACCTTAACCTCGATACCCCTGATACCTGGCCTGACCAGCAACTGTTCCAGCTGCTCGGTCGTGCGGCGGACATGCGAGCCGACGATGACCAGCCCCCGCGCCGGTCGCGCCGCTGCCGGTCCCAGGAGATCATTTCGGGTCAGGAGCGGCCGCGCCGCGATTCCCGCCCGAGCCCGGACAAACGATGCTCCGGTGCGGTAGAGGAAACGCTTTCCCTCCGCTTCCGCCCGCAAGAGACCAAGAACGACGGTCCAGAGATCCGGATAATCGAGCGCATTCACCACAATCGGCTGTCCGTTCCGGACCTCTCCCAGCCGCTCCGCGACCCGGTCCGGTCCTCCTGTGCGAATCTCTTCCAGGGTTAACGCGATGACGTCTTCCGCTTTGGTCCTGCCATGCGTCTTCTCCTCGACCCAACCCGGCAGCGTCTTCGCTCGATAGCCAAAGGTCGCATCGCGGGCGAACTCTGTCTCAGAAGCCGGGATCAAGCGACCGCCGTCCCGCACAAAATGGACGTCATCAGCCGTGACCCTGCCCCCCTCGAAGAACGCTGGACAGATGAGCACGCCGTCCACCCCACCGAGAGCGGCGGCCAGCGCGTCCGTTTCCGCCGGGAAGTGACCGCGCAGTGTCGAGTCGCTCCGGCTGGCGATCGCGAACGGGATGCCTGTCTGCCGGCTGGCCTGAATCAGCCTGCCGGCAATTACCTCATTGAGAATCCTGGCCTCGTCCTCGGGCATAGCGCGGGAATTGGTGAGAATGAAGAAGAGCGACGCGGCGGCACCAAGCTCCGCGGCCAGCGCGGCGGAGTCCCAACGCGCCAGTACCGCGACGTCATGGACCGTTTGCACGCCGGTCGGGTCGTCATCGAGCGCGACAACCTTCTTCCCGGACGCCGTGACCGCCGCCTGGACCCGCTCCTCCAGACCCGGGGCTTGGATCGGAGACGGCAGCGGGCGGCCGAGCGCATGCGCGACCTGCGCGTCAATCATCGAAGGACGCCTGCACCGCTCAAACCTCCACCGGTGTGCCGAGGATCACCTCGTGGTTGAATCGAGGACGCACTCTACGGTCACGTGGAAATCCTGTCGATACCACCCAGATGGCGAGCCATGCAATCGAAACCGTTGAACGAGGTGTCTCAGTCGGTCGCGAGGTCACTGTAGCGGCGCATCAGCGGCGTGACCGAGACGCCATGAACGAGCACTGACGCGGCCACAGCGGCCAGGGTAACGCTCGTGAGCAAATGGGCCAGATCGTCCGGCAGGCCGTGCTCGATGGCATACATCAGATAGTAGATGGAGCCGATGCCCCGGATCCCGAACCAGGCGATGAAACCGCGCTGCAACCACGTCGTCGTCGACCCGATCATCCCGAGACCCGCGGCCAGCGGTCGGATCACCAACAGCAGCACAGGCACAAACCAGAACGCAACGTCGGGGATGCCGATGACCGAGATCATCACTCCGACCATCAGCATCACCACGACCTCGCCGATCCGCTCCAACTGCTCGGTAAAGCCGAGCACGGCTTGCGTCATGTACGCGGGCGCCGTCTCTGGGTGGGTGGCGATCTCCTCCGCCCGGCCCTCCGCCGCGGCCTTCGCCACAACTTCGTCCGGCGCGTTTTCCTGTCCGAGGGCCCGCTCTTCGATTTTGCGCAGCGCCAGCCCCGCCGCGAAGACGGCCAGGAACCCATAGGTGTGCAGGAGCAGAGCAATGCCATAGGAGAGGGCGATCAACCCGAGTGCGAGAAAGTCGTCCAGCCCAAGCGCCTCTTTGTGCTCGCGCCGCAGATACAGAATGATGCGACCGGCCGCGCTCCCCAGGAGCCAACCGACGAGAAGCCCGCCGGGAATTGCCCAGAGAACGTCA